>NZ_JBEZDL010000024.1:107722-158537 GCF_040648295.1 Amycolatopsis sp. NPDC049159 | reverse complement strand
TCAGCGTTCGACTTGCATGTGTTAAGCACGCCGCCAGCGTTCGTCCTGAGCCAGGATCAAACTCTCCAACAATGAACAGTTTAATCGAGGCAATTTAATGCTCTCAAAGGAACCTCATACGAGGTTCAATACATAAGCTCTACTGGCTTAGTTCACTAGCACACTGTTGAGTTCTCAAGCAACACACTTCGGACCGCCGCGCTGCGAAGCGCCTTGGTCTTCGGCTTTTGTTTCAAGCTTTGTTCCAGGGATACCACCCTGGATCGGGACCACCCACTCTACCACGACTGTGGGAGCTTGGTTCGTGTTCCCGGCGGCCACCCGGTTTCCCTGGCGACTTGGAGAACTTTACATGCCCCCGAAACCCCCTTGCACAGGGGGGTCCCTTTTTCGCGCCAGGCCGCTGACCTGCACCGATCGGCGCTCACCGCGGCTGCGGCTCCCCGTGCGTCGCGACGACCGTCAGCGCGACGAGCGCGGCCGCCAGCACGGCGGTCACGTGGACGGGCGCCGGCGTGAACGACGCCGCCAGGACGAGGACCGCCGTCACCGGGAACCCGATGGCGATCGGGCGGCACTCGTTGGTCGGGCCGATGTGCAGCAGCCACACGCTCAGCAGGAAGACCGCGACCGGCACCGTCGTGGCCATCGCCGCCGCCACGCCGCGGAGGTCGTGCAGCGCGCCCGTGTCGTAGGCGACCGCCACCTCGAGCCCCGCGCCCACCGCCGCGGCCGACGCGAAGATGAAGTAGTGGCCGTAGCCCCAGCTCATCGACGTGAACATGGTCGGGCGGCGGACGAGCCGCGCGTGGCCGGGACGGTCGAAGTACAGCCACCACATCGAGAACACCAGGACGAGCGCGGCCGCGGCCAGCGAGATCAGCGCGCCGAGGTGGCCCGGCTCCGCGGTCCCCTCCTTGAGCGCGTTCGTCGCGCCGAGGATCACCTCGCCGAGCACGATCAGGGTGAACAGGCCGTACCGCTCGGCGATGTGGTGCGGGTGCCACGTCGTGCCCTGCCGGCGTTCCGCCCACACCGGCACAGCCATCTCCAGGACGGCGAACACGACGAACGCGGGCAGCTGGGCACCGTGCGGCACCCACAGGAACGCGACCCACAGGACCTGCACCCCCGCGATGCCGGCCGCGTACCGCAGGGCGGCCGGACGGCACGACGGGTCGGACCGTGCGGCGCGCAGCCACTGGACCACCAGCGCCAGCCGCATCAGGACGTACCCGGCGACCATCAGCCGGAAGTCGCCTTCGAAGGCGCTCGACACAGCCGCCGCGACGGTCAGCCCGCCGGCGATCTGCACGAGCGTCGCCAGCCGGTACGGCACGTCGTCGGTGTCGAACGCCGAGGCGAACCAGCTGAAGTTCAGCCAGCCCCACCAGATCGCGAAGAACACCATCGCGAACGACAGGACGCCGTGGCCGGTGTGGCCTTCGGCCAGCGCATGGTGCAGCTGCGCGGCCGCCTGGCCGACCGCGACCACGAAGCAGAGGTCGAACAGGAGTTCCAGCGGCGTCGCGACGCGGTGGTGCTCACCGCGGTCCCGCGATCGCATGGGGCGGCGCCACACCCGGATCTCCGGGCGCAACGGCTGTTCGGTCATCGGTGCTCCCCGGGCTCGTGCCTGTCGGACGCCGTCATCCCACATGATCACGAGCCGGTGCGCAAAACCCGACACGAAGAACGGACGGGCCCGGTTCCCCCTCCCCCGGGCCCGCCCGCGCCGTCACGCGCCGGCGGCACCGACGGGCAGCCCTTCCGCGAGTGCCGGACGGTCCCCCGCGGACGCCGACAACTCACTGGACGGAAGGTGACCGAGCGTGTCCATTCCCTCGAACTCCGGACGCCTCGATCGCTCAAGCCGGTCACCCCATCCCCGGGTGGCCGACTGATTGCCACTGTCGGTAGCCGAAGCCGCGCAGTGAAGGCTCCATAAGATCTACCCGGTCGCTCTGCGTAGCACCAGGGAATTCCCGCGCTCGTCACCCGGATGGAGCATCGCAGCTCTGCGGAAAGTAGTGTCTCAGCCCCGCTGGACGTCCGCGGCCGAGCTGTGCGCCTCCCGCGCTTCGCGCTCTTCTACCGAGGCGCGGTGCCGGCGCGCCCGGAGCTCGGCGACCGCCAGCGCCAGCGCGCCGCACGTCAGGACGGCCGCGCAGCTGAGCGCGACGGTCAGCGCGACCGGGTAGGCCGAGCCCGTACCCACGACCGCGCCGAACACCGAAGCGAGCACCGCGGTGCCGATCGCGGTGCCGATCCGCTGCCCGGTCTGCAGCGCGCCACCCGCGACGCCGGCCATCCGGACCGGCACGCATTCGAGCGTCAACGTCGTGTTCGGCGAGATCACCATCCCGCCGCCCACGCCGGCGAACAGCAGCGGCAGCGCGAACGCCCAGCCGGACGACGCGGGCGGGACCAGCTCGGCGAGCAGCGCGACGAGGAGCAGGCCGAGGGCGACCATGCCCAGCCCCGTGACGGTGAGCCGCCTGCCGAAGCGGGGCACCAGCCGCCCGGCGACGGCCGCCGACACCGCCGAGCCGAGCGCGAACGGCGTCACCGAGAGCCCGGACTGCAAGGGCGAGTAGCCGAGGCCCTGCTGGAAGAACATGGCGAAGACCAGCCAGATCCCGGCGAACCCGCAGAAGTAGAGCGCGCCGACCGCCGCGCCGGTCGCGTAGCCGGGGGTGCCGGTGAACAGCCGCGTGTCCAGCAGCGGCGTCCGGCCGCGCCGGGACACCGAGTGCTCCCAGCGGATGAAGGCGACGCCGAAGACCAGGGCGATCGGGAACAGCCACCACAGGCGCGCCAGGCCGTCGTCGTCCGATTCGACGACCGGCAGCAGCACGCCGAGCACCGCGACCGCGAGCAGCACGATGCCCACGAAATCGATCTCCGACCGGATCTTGAGCTGTTTCTTCTCGCTGCGCGGCAGCAGCCGCAGGGCCAGCGCGAACGCGAGCACGCCGATCGGGACGTTGACGTAGAACACCCAGCGCCAGCCGTCCTCGGCGCCGAAGACCGCGATGATGGCGCCGCCGAGGATCGGGCCGACCGCCGTGGAGATCCCGACGACGGCGCCGAACATCCCGAACGCCCGGCCGCGCTCGGCGCCGCGGAAGAGGTCCTGGATCAGGCCGGTGTTCTGCGGGGTCAGCATGCCCGCCGCGATGCCCTGGGCGAGGCGGGCGAGCACCAGCGTCGTCTCGTTCGGGGCCGCGCCGGCCAGCGCGCTCGTGACGACGAAGGCGGCGAGGGCGCTGAGGAACATGTTCCGGCGGCCGAACGCGTCCCCGAGCCGGCCGCCGGTGACCAGGACCAGCCCGAACGCCAGCGCGTACCCGGACACGACCCAGCGGATCCCGCCGCTGCTCGCGTGCAGCCCGGACTGCATCGACGGGAGGGCGACGTTGACGATGCTGACGTCGAGCAGCCCCATGAACCCGGCCGTCAGCGAGACGGCGAGCGCTTTCCAGCGGCGGGGGTCGGGTTCGTGGGTCATCCCGTCCAGCAAACACGAAGGGCGGGGTCCGCGCGCGTTGTGCCCGCGAACCCCGCCCTCCGGGGGCTCACGTCGACGCGGTGATGCCGCGGATGCCCTTCAGCTCGCCGATCAGCATGGAGCTGACCTTCACCGGGTAGTCGTGGAGCGCGAACACCGTCTGGTTCCGGCCCACCAGCTTGAGGTGGACCATCGTTTCGCCCTTGTGGGCGAGCAGCGTGGACCGCAGCTCGCTGACCACCGACTGGTCGATCTTCTCCGCCGCGGCCAGCAGGACCAGCGGCGGTTCGTCGTCGCCGTTGCCGGTGCCGACCTCGGACAGGTCGAGCGTCGCGAGGCCGCCGCCGAAGATCGACATCTTGTCCTCGCGCCAGTTGACCCGGCCCTTGACCAGCACCGCGTTGTCCTCGATCAGCTCACTCGAGAACAGCGCGTACGACTTCGGGAAGAACAGCACCTCGAGCGAGGCGTCCATGTCCTCGACCGTGCAGATCGCCCAGGGCTCGCCCTTCTTGTTGACCCGCCGCTCCAGCGACGTGATCAGCCCGGAGATGACGATCTCGCCTTCGCGCGGCGGATCGGCGAGGATCCCGGCGATCGGCTTCGGGGCGTGCTTGCGCAGGATCCGCTCGGCGCCGTCCAGCGGGTGCGCCGAGACGTACAGGCCCAGCATCTCGCGTTCGTAGGCGAGCAGCTGCTTGCGCGGGTACTCCTCCTCGCCGAACTTCAGGTGCGCGAGCGGCGAGGAAGAAGCCGCTGCGGTGTCGTCTCCGTCGTCCCCGCCGAAGCCGAACAGGTCGAACTGGCCCATCGCCTCCTGGCGCTTGAGCGGGACGACGGCTTCGACCGCGTCTTCGTGGACCTGGATCATCGACAGCCGCGTGTGGCCGAGCGAGTCGAACCCGCCCGCCTTGATCAGCGATTCGATGACCCGCTTGTTGCAGGCCACCAGCTCGGACTTGTCGAGGAAGTCGGTGAAGGAGGCGTACTTCCCCTTCTCCTCGCGGGTCTTGATGATCGACTCGACGACGTTCGCGCCGACGTTGCGGACGGCACCCATGCCGAAGCGGATGTCGTCCCCGACCGCCGCGAACCGCAGGGCCGACTCGTTGACGTCCGGCGGCAGCACCTTGATGCCGAGCCGGCGGCACTCGGACAGGTAGACCGCCGACTTGTCCTTGTTGTCGCCGACCGACGTCAGCAGCGCGGCCATGTACTCCGGCGTGAAGTTCGCCTTGAGGTACGCGGTCCAGTAGGAGACCAGGCCGTACGCGGCCGCGTGGCTCTTGTTGAACGCGTAGCCGGCGAACGGGAGGATCGTGTCCCAGAGCGCCTTGACGGCCTCGGCGGAGAACCCGCCCGGGACCAGCTCGCTCGCCTTCATCCCGGCTTCGAAGCCCTCGTACTCGAGGTCGAGGACTTCCTTCTTCTTCTTGCCCATCGCGCGGCGGAGCACGTCCGCGCGACCCATCGTGTACCCGGCCACCTTCTGGCCGATGTGCATGATCTGCTCTTGGTACACGATCAGGCCGTAGGTGTCGGCCAGGATCTCCCGCAGCGGCTCGTCGAGCTCCGGGTGGATCGGCTTGACCTTCTGCCGGTTGTTCTTCCGGTCGGCGTAGTCGTTGTGCGCGTTCATGCCCATCGGGCCGGGGCGGTACAGCGCGCCGACCGCGACGATGTCGTCGAACACCGTGGGCTCCATGCGGCGGAGCAGGTCTCGCATGGGGCCGCCGTCCAGCTGGAACACGCCGAGCGTGTCGCCGCGGGCGAGCAGCTTGTAGGTCTCCGAGTCCTCGACGCCCAGGGTGTCGAGGTCGATGTCGATCCCGCGGTTGGCCTTGATGTTGTCGATCGCGTCGCCGATGACCGTCAGGTTCCGCAGGCCCAGGAAGTCCATCTTGAGCAGGCCGATGGCCTCGCACGAGGGGTAGTCCCAGCCGGTGATGATCGAGCCGTCGTCGCGCTGCCAGAGCGGGATGGCGTCGGTCAGCGGGTCGCACGACATGATGACCGCGCAGGCGTGCACGCCCGCGTTGCGGATCAGGCCCTCGAGACCGCGGGCGGTCTCGAAGATCGTCTTGCACTCTTCGTCGGTCTCGACCAGCGCGCGGACCTCGGCGGCCTCGCCGTAGCGCTCGTGCTTCGAGTCGACGATGCCCGAGAGCGGGATGTCCTTCGCCATGATCGGCGGCGGCAGCGCCTTGGAGATCTTGTCCGCGATCGCGTAGCCCGGCTGCCCGAAGTGGACGCGCGCGGAGTCCTTGATCGCCGCCTTGGTCTTAATGGTGCCGAAGGTGATGACCTGGGCGACCTTGTCCGCGCCGTACTTCTCGGTGGCGTACCGGATCATCTCGCCGCGCCGGCGGTCGTCGAAGTCGATGTCGATGTCGGGCATGGAGACGCGCTCGGGGTTCAGGAACCGCTCGAACAGCAGCTTCTGCGGGATCGGGTCCAGGTTGGTGATGCCGAGGACGTACGCGACGAGCGAGCCGGCGGCCGAACCTCGGCCCGGGCCGACCCGGATGCCGACCCGGCGGGCGTAGCTGATGAGGTCGGCGACGATGAGGAAGTAGGCCGGGAAGCCCTTCCCGATGATGACGTCGAGCTCGATCTCGATCCGCTGGTTGTAGTACTCGTCCGGCACGCCGTCCGGGAAGCGCCACTTGAGACCGCGCTGGACCTCTTCGCGCAGCCAGCCGCCCTGGTCGTAGCCCTCCGGCACCTCGAAGAACGGCAGCCGGTCCTTGTGCGCGTAGACGTCGTCGTAGGACTCGACGCGCTCGGCGATCAGCAGCGTGTTGTCGGCCGCGCCGGGCACCTCCCTGTCCCAGTACTCGCGCATCTCGGCGGCGGCCTTGAGGTAGTAGCCGTCGCCGTCGAACTTGAAGCGGGTCGGGTCGTTGAGGGTCTTGCCCGCCTGGACGCACAGCAGCGCCGAGTGCGTGTCGGCCTGGTCCTTGGTGACGTAGTGCGAGTCGTTGGTGGCGATCGGCTTGAGGTCGAGCAGGCGGCCGACCTCGAGCAGGCCCTCGCGGACCGACCGCTCGATGGGCAGGCCGTGGTCCATCAGCTCGAGGAAGAAGTTGTCCGCGCCGAAGATGTCCTTGTAGTCGGACGCGGCCTGGATCGCCGCTTCCTTCTGCCCCAGCCGCAGCCGGGTCTGCACCTCACCGGACGGGCAGCCGGTGGTGGCGATGATGCCGGCGTGGTTTTCGGCGATCAGCTCGCGGTCCATGCGCGGCTTGCGGTAGTAGCCCTGCATGCTGGCCAGCGAGGACAGCTTGAAGAGGTTCCGCAGCCCGGTGGCGTTCTGCGCGAGCATCGTCATGTGGGTGTAGGCACCGGCGCCCGAGACGTCGCCGCCCTCGCCCAGCTCGTCGGAGCCGCGCTGGTTCGACTGCCCCCAGAAGACCGGCTTCTTGTGGAAGCGGCTCTCCGGCGCGATGTAGGCCTCGATGCCGATGATCGGCTTGAGGCCGTGCTTCTTCGACTGCTGGTAGAACTCGTCGCCGCCGTACATGTTGCCGTGGTCGGTCATGCCGACCGCGGGCATGCCGAGGCGCGCCGCCTCCGCGAAGAGAGGGGCGATCTTCGCCGCACCGTCGAGCATCGAGTACTCGGTGTGGACGTGCAGGTGGACGAAAGAATCGTTCGACACCAGCGAAAACCTCCCCTGTCTGGATGGGACCGGCGCGCCCGGGTCCCCCAGCCTATCCCGCACTCACCGGGCTCGATTGTGCGCCTCTGGGGGCCGGGAGCGGAGGCACGACTCGCACTCATTTCGGGCGGTGATGATCACGGCACGCGGTGCGGCCGGGCGATCACGCGGAGCGGCCGGCGGGGTAGGCGAGGACGACCGCCGCGGGTACGGCGGCTCCCGTGAAGCCGCCGGTGAGGTGAGCCACAGCCGCGCCCGCTCGCGTTGACACCCGGGGGTGCGGGACCGAGCATTCCCCGCATGAACCTGTCTGACAGCCAGACAGCCGGACAAGGTGGTCCTCGCCGGGTGAGTGCCATGGAAGCCGTGCTGGCGCACCTTCGGCGGCTGATCGAACGCGGGGACTACCCCGTCGGCGCCAAGCTGCCTTCCGAAGCGTCCCTGAGCAGGGAGTTCGAGGTCAGCCGGTCGGTCATCCGGGAAGCGCTGCGCGGTCTGCAGGCCCTCGGGATGACCGAGTCCAAGACCGGCAAGGGCACCTTCGTCACCGCGACCGGGCCCGCCGAGAACCCCACCTTCGGGCCCTACTCCGCCCGGGACCTCATCGAGGTGCGCCGGCACGTCGAGATCCCCGTCGCCGGGTACGCCGCCCTCAGGCGCGACCAGGACCACCTCGACCTGCTCGGCCACCTCCTGGACCGGATGGACGCCGAGACCGACAACACCGCGTGGGTCGCGCTCGACTCGCTCTTCCACATCACCATCGCCCAGGCTTCGGGCAACCCCGTGTTCGGGAAGGTGATCGAAGAGATCCGGGACGCGCTGGCCCGCCAGTCCGCCTTCCTCAACCAGCTCGGCGACCGGCGCGCGCGGTCCGACGCCGAACACCGCGAGATCGTCACGGCCATCGCGAGCGGCTCCGAAGCGGACGCCGTCGCCGCCATGACCGCGCACCTCGAGCACGTCGAGGCCACCCTGACCAGCATCGTGAACGGGGACCAGTGACCGAACAGACCCTCACGCCGTCAGCCGACGCGGGCGACGCCGGCTACCAGAAGGCGCTCAAGCCCCGGCACGTGAACATGATCGCCATCGGCGGGGCCATCGGCACCGGCCTCTTCCTCGGGGCCGGCGGCCGGCTCGCCCAGGCCGGCCCGGCGCTCGCGATCGTCTACGCCGTGTGCGGGCTCTTCGCCTTCTTCGTCGTCCGCGCGCTCGGCGAGCTCATCCTGTACCGGCCCTCCAGCGGCGCCTTCGTCTCCTACGCCCGCGAATTCATGGGCGAGAAGGGCGCGTACGTCGCCGGCTGGATGCACTTCCTCAACTGGTCGACCACCGGCATCGCCGACATCACGGCGATCGCGCTCTACGCGCACTTCTGGTCGTTCTTCTCGCCGATCCCGCAGTGGGTGCTCGCGCTGATCGCGCTCGCCGTGGTCCTGACGCTGAACCTCGTCTCGGTGAAGCTGTTCGGCGAGATGGAGTTCTGGTTCGCCATCGTCAAGGTCGCCGCGCTCGTGCTGTTCATGGCGATCGGGATCTTCCTGCTGGTGACGCAGACGCCGATCGACGGCAGCGTGCCGGGCCCGCAGCTGATCACCGAGCACGGCGGGATCTTCCCCACCGGCCTCCTGCCGATGGTGCTGATCGTGCAGGGCGTGGTGTTCGCCTACGCCTCGGTCGAGCTGGTCGGCGTCGCCGCCGGCGAGACCGAGAACCCGGAGAAGATCATGCCGAAGGCGATCAACTCCATCATGTGGCGGATCGCGGTGTTCTACGTCGGTTCGGTCGTGCTGCTCGCGATGCTGCTGCCGTGGAGCTCCTACACGAAGGACCAGAGCCCGTTCGTCACCGTGCTCTCCCACCTCGGCGTGCCCGCCGCGGACAGCGTGATGAACCTGGTCGTGCTCACCGCCGCGCTGTCCAGCCTGAACTCCGGCCTCTACTCGACCGGCCGCATCCTGCGGTCGATGGCGACGGCGGGCTCGGCGCCGAAGTTCACCGGCGTGATGAACCGCAACCACGTGCCCTACGGCGGGATCCTGCTCACCGCGGCCGTCTGCGTGCTGGGCGTCGGGCTCAACTACGTCGTGCCGAAGGACGCCTTCGACATCGTCCTGAACTTCGCCGCGATCGGCATCCTCGCCACCTGGGCCATCATCGTGCTCTGCCACCTGCTGTTCGTCCGCAAGGCCGAGCGCGAAGGCTTCGAGCGGCCGTCGTTCCGGCTGCCGTTCTCGCCCTGCACCGAGATCGCGACGCTGGTGTTCCTCGCCGCCGTCGTCGTCCTGATGGGCTTCGACGAGACCGGCCGGATCACCCTCCTGGCGCTGCCCGTGATCCTCGTCGCGCTGGTCGTGGGCTGGTTCGCCGTGCGCAAGCGGATCGACATGCGCGCGTTCGACGAGGAGGGCGTGTGAGTCACGAACCCCTGGTCGAGCTGGTCCGCGGTGGCCTGGTCGAGGGCGTGCACCACGGCTCCCTGGTCGTGCTCGCCCCGGACGGCACGACGCTGTTCGCCGCGGGCGACCCGGACGTCCCGATGTACCCGCGCTCGACGGCGAAACCGTTGCAGGCCACGGCGATGGCGCGGCTCGGGCTGCGCCTGTCCCCCGCCGGCTTCGCGATCGCGGCGGCCAGCCACTCCGGCGAGCGGATGCACCTCGACGCCGTCGCGGACGTGCTCGGCGGCCGCTCCCCCGACGCGCTCGGCAACCCGGCCGACTTCCCCTACGACCCGGTCGAGCGCGACGACTGGCTCGCGGCCGGCCGCGCCCCGAGCCGCGTGGCACACAACTGCTCGGGCAAGCACGCGGCGATGCTCGCGACGTGCGACCTGAACGGCTGGGACATCGGCGGCTACCTCGATCCGGCGCACCCGCTGCAGCGCGCGATCGCCGCCACCGTCGAGGACCTGACCGGGCACGGCATCGAGCGCGTCGCCGTCGACGGCTGCGGCGCGCCGCTCTTCGCGACGACGCTGCGCGGGCTCGCCACCGCCGTTTCGAAGATCGCCACGGCCGCGCCCGGGACGCCGGAGCACCTGGTCGCCGACGGCGTCCGGCGGCACCCCGAGCTGGTCGGCGGCAGCCGCCGCGACGTCACCGCCGTCATGCGCGCGGTGCCGGGGCTGCTCGCGAAGGACGGCTTCGAGGCCGTCCAGGTCGCCGCGCTGCCGGACGGCACGGCGATCGCCGTCAAGATCGCCGACGGCGGCGACCGGGCGCGCTACCCGGTGCTGGCCGCCGCGCTGAAGCTGTGCGGCATCGACGTGCCGCCCGGCCCGGAAAACCTGCGTTTCGTCGGAAACCTGCCCGTGGGGAGCCTGCGATGACCACCCGCCGCGAACACGACCTGCTCGGCGACAAGGACGTCCCCGCCGACGCGTACTGGGGCGTGCACACCGCCCGCGCCCGCGAGAACTTCCCCATCACCGGCACGACGATCGCCGCGTACCCGCACCTGGTCGAGGCGCTCGCGTCGGTGAAGGAGGCCGCGGCGCGCGCCAACGCCGAACTCGGTCTCCTCCGGCCCGAGATCGCCGACGCCATCACCGGGGCCTGCCGGGAGATCCGCGAAGGCGCGCTGCACGGCGAGTTCGTCGTCGACGTCATCCAGGGCGGCGCCGGGACGTCGACCAACATGAACGCCAACGAGGTGATCGCGAACCGCGCGCTCGAACTGCTCGGGCACGCCAAGGGCGACTACCACGTCGTGCACCCCAACGAGCACGTCAACCTCGGGCAGTCCACGAACGACGCCTACCCGACCGCGGTCAACGTCGCGACGATCATCGCCGTGCGCGAGCTGGCCGAGTCGATGGTCGTGCTCGAAAAGGCGTTCGCGGCCAAGGCCGTCGAGTTCCACGACGTGCTGAAGATGGGCCGCACGCAGCTGCAGGACGCGGTCCCGATGACGCTCGGCCAGGAGTTCGGCACCTACGCGGTGATGCTCGGCGAGGACCGGTTGCGGCTGAACGAAGCCGTTGCCCTGCTGCACGAGATCAACCTCGGCGCGACCGCCATCGGCACCGGCCTCAACGCCGCGCCGGGGTACGCCGAAGCCGCGTGCCGGCACCTGCGCGAGATCACCGGGCTGCCGGTGGAAACGGCAGCGGACCTCGTCGAAGCCACTCAGGACTGCGGCGCGTTCGTGCACCTTTCGGGGGTGCTCAAGCGGATCGCCGTCAAGCTCTCGAAGAGCTGCAACGACCTGCGCCTGCTGTCCTCGGGCCCGCGCGCCGGCCTGAACGAGATCAACCTGCCGCCGGTGCAGGCCGGGTCGTCGATCATGCCCGGCAAGATCAACCCGGTCATCCCCGAGGTGGTGAACCAGGTCGCGTTCGAGGTGATCGGCAACGACGTCACCGTGACGATGGCCGCCGAAGCCGGCCAGCTGCAGCTCAACGCGTTCGAGCCGATCATCCTGCACGCGCTGTCGGAGAGCATCACGCACCTGGGCGCCGCCTGCCGGACGCTGGCCGAGAAGTGCGTTTCGGGGATCACGGCCAACGTCGACGTCCTGCGCTCCTACGTCGAGAACTCCATCGGGCTGGTGACCGCGCTGAACCCGGCCATCGGCTACGCGGCCGCGACGGAGATCGCCAAGGAGGCGCTGGCCACCGGCCGGGGCGTGGCCGAACTCGTGGTCGAAAAGGGCCTGATCCCGGCCGAAGAGCTGGCCAGGCTGCTGCGTCCCGAGACGCTCGCCCGCGCGAACTGAGGTACGGTCGGATCCGGAAGGATCGACTCCGCTTCGGCTGACAGGGGACCCCGTGCTGGACCGACTTGTCGACAAGCTGCTCGGGCTCCCGCGTGCCGAAGGGCCGAAGCCGGTCGTGACGCGCGACCTCGAAACGACGATGCCCGACGGCGTCACGCTGCTGGCCGACCGGTACGCCCCCGAGGGGACCACGCCGGCGCCGGTGGTGCTGATCCGCACGCCGTACGGGCGCACGGGCCTGCTGTCCAAGCTCTTCGGCGACACCTTCGCCCGGCACGGGCTGCAGACGGTCATCCAGAGCACGCGCGGCTCGTTCGGCTCCGGCGGCGAGTTCCGGCCGTTCCACCTCGAGCGCGAGGACGGCGTGGCGACCGCGGAATGGCTGCGGGAGCAGCCGTGGTGCGACGGCCGGGTCGCCATGGCCGGCGCCAGCTACCTCGGGCACACGCAGTGGGCGGTCGGCCCGTACCTCGAACCTCCCCTCGAGGCGATGTGCCTCGGCGTGACCGCGTCGGAGTTCGTCTCGACGTTCTACCCGGGCGGTGTGCTCGCGGCGGACAACATGGTGTCCTGGTCGGCGATGATCGGCCGCCAGGAAGAGCGGTTCGCCGCGCTGCCCAACCCGATCCAGAAGCGCAAGACCCGCCGCGCGATGGCGCACCTGCCGCTCAGCGGCGCCGACGTCGCCGCGATCGGGAAGCCGGTGCGGTTCCTGCAGGACATCACCACCCACTTCGTGCCGGACGACGACTACTGGGTGATGTCCGACCACAGCGCCGAAGTCGCGAAGCTCGACGTCCCGGTGTCCATGGTCACCGGCTGGTACGACCTGTTCATCCGCGGGCAGCTGCGCGACTTCCGGATCCTCGCCGAAGCGGGCAAACAGCCGCGGATCACCATCGGGCCGTGGGCGCACGGCGAGCCGGCGAGCATGGGCCCGATGATCCGCGACCAGCTCGGGTTCCTCCGCGCGCACCTGCTCGGCGACCGCGCCCAGCTGCAGCGCTCGCCGGTCCGGCTGTTCCTGCAGGGCGCGAACTCCTGGCTGGACTTCGAATCGTGGCCGCCGCCGTCGACGGCGACCGCGTCGCACCTGCGGCCGGTCGGCGGGCTCGGCGAGGTGGCCGAGCAGGCGCTGCCGGCGACGTTCACCTACGACCCGGCCGACCCGACCCCGGCGGTCGGCGGTCCCCTGCTCACCGGCGACACGAAGCAGCGCGACAACCAGGAGGTCGAGGCCCGCCCGGACGTGCTCGTCTTCACCGGCGAGCCGCTGCCCGCGGACCTCGACGTCATCGGCGACGTGGCCGCGACCGTGCACGTGCGCACCGAGCTCGGCCACGCCGACGTCTACGTCCGCCTCTGCGACGTCGACCCGGACGGCGTGTCCCGCAACGTGACCGACGGGATCCTCCGGTTGCGCCCGGGTTTCCCGGCCGCGGACCCCGACGGCGTGGTGACGGCGGAGATCGACCTCGACCCGACGGCGTACCGCTTCCGCCGCGGCCACCGCCTGCGCGTCCAGGTGGCGGGCGGCGGCTTCCCCCGCTTCGCGCGCAACCACGGCACGGGCGAACCGATCACGTCGGCGGTGGACGGCAAACCGAACCGCTTCGAGATCTTCCACGACGCGGCCCGGCCGTCCCGGATCACGCTGCCGGTGTTCAGCCGCTGACGGCCCGGTGGTGGCTGGTCACCCGGCCGTCGTTCAGGACCTCCACCACCGCGCGTCAAGCGGAGTCACTCGGTGTGCGATGCGCACCGGCCGCTTGTGGGCATCGCCGCCACCCGGTCAGACGGCACCGGGCGCTCCCGTCGAGACATCCAGCGTGGGCTTTCGAGCCGGTGGACAACCGAATAGAGCTCAGTCGTCGACTTCGGCGGGAGCGTTCTGCTGAAGACAGCCGAGGTGTGCGCTGCCGACCGCATCTCCTGCTCGAAATCGAGAGACTCGGTGGAGGCCGCGACGCTGACACTCAGCTCCTCGGCAACTCCCACAGCAGCGGCGATTCCCACACCCGTCGCCGACAGCCATGACGGTACGTTTCCCCAGTCGAGCCCGAGGCAAGCCATGGGTTCCCCTCCGCTTCGCGCACGAAGCGCAAGGCACCGGGCGCGCGCCTCGCCGAGGACCGGTCAGCCGACGACCCGGTGGTGGCTGGTCACCCGGCCGTCGTCGTGCAGGACGTGCAGCAGCAGGGACGGCGGCCGCTCGTGGTCCAGCGGGCCGCCGTCGGCCCAGCCTCGGTCCGCGCCCGGCTCGACCGGCAGCAGCGACTGCGAGACGACGCCGGGCGCGATGCGCAGCGGCACCCCGGCGAACACCGTCGAGGCGCCGGTGTGCACGTGCCCGGCCAGCAGCGCCTTCACGCGGGGATGCCGGGCCAGGACGGCGGCCAGCCGCTCTTCGCCGCTCTGGCGGATCGCGTCCACCAGCGGGACGCCGACCTCGACCGGCGGGTGGTGGAAGGCGACGATCGCCGGGCCGTCCCCGCCGGAAAGCACGCCGTCGAGCCAGTCCAAGGTCGAGTCGGCGAGGAAACCCGCACCCGCACCGGGGATCGTCGAATCGCACAGGGCGAACAGCACGCCGCCGACCTCACGGGCGAAGTCGATCGGCTCGTCGGACGGCGCAGAGCCGAGCAGCCCGGCCCGGAACTCCGCGCGGACGTCGTGGTTGCCCGGGCAGACCAGCACCGGCGCCGGGTGCTCGAGGAGCTCGGCGGCGCGCGCGTACTCGGCGGCCGCGCCGTGGTCGGCGATGTCGCCGGTGACGACGACGGCGTCGACCGGCCGCGCCAGCCCGCCCAGGTAGGCCATCACGGCGGCGACGCGTTCTTCGGCCCGCGGCTCGCCGTCGAGGTGGAGATCGCTCAGGTGCGCGATGATCATCGATCGTCCTTCCCCAGGTAGGCCAGTGCTTTCACCCAGTTGCGGACGAGCACCGCGGACGCGGCGGGCAGGTCGCCCTCGCGCAGGGCCGCGGCGATCCGGCGGTGCTCGCCGATGCTCTCCGCGGCCCGGCCCGCCCCGCCGAAGTAGCACGATTCGTACCGCTTGAGCAGCGGCTTGGTCTGCCCGAGCAGCCGCAGCAGGTGCGGGTTCGGGCAGCGGGACAGCAGCAGCGCGTGCCACCGGTCGTCCACATCGGACAGATCGCCGCCGTCGGCCAGCACGGCGTCCATTTCTTCGGCGACGGCGTCGAGCGCGTCCGGCAGCCCGGCCAGCTCCAGCGGCGACGTCCAGCGCAGCGCGAGGGCTTCGAGCTCGGCGACCAGCGGGTAAAGCCGGCGGGCCTCGTCCGGGTCGAACGGCGGCACGAGGAAACCGCGGCCGGGCGCGGAGACGAGCAGGCCCCGGTCGGCGAGCCCGATCAGCGCTTCCCGCAGCGGCGTCCGGCTGACGCCCAGCTCACGGGCCAGGTGCACCTCGTTGACGCGGCTGCCGGCGGCGAGCCGGCCGTCGAGCACGCGGGCGGTGATCCGCTCGATGAGGTCGCTGCGCAGCGGGGTCCGGGCCATGGCCGGAAGTATTGCATACAGTACCCATCTACTGTATTCAGTTGGTATGGCCTTCGACGTCGAGCGCGCACGCCGTGAGACCCCCGGCTGCGCCGAAGTTGTCCACCTGAACAACGCGGGCTCCGCGCTCCCGCCGTCCGTCGTGACCGACACGGTCGTCGACTACCTGCGCCACGAGGCGCTGACCGGCGGGTACGAAGCGATCGCCGAGGCGTCGGACCGCTTCGACGCCGTGTACGCGTCCGCGGCGCGGCTGGTCGGCGCCGGACCCGACGACATCGCCCTCACCGACAACGCGACGCGCTCGTGGCAGGCGGTGTTCTACGCGCTGCCGTTCGGTCCCGGCGACCGGATCCTCACCTCCCGCGCGGAGTACGCGAGCAACGCCATCGCGTTCCTGCAGGTCGCCAAGCGCACGGGCGCGGTCGTCGAGGTGATCGGCGACGACGAGTCCGGGCAGCTGGACGTCGAGGAGCTGCGCCGGCGCGTGGGCGGCGACGTCAAGCTGATCGCCGTCAGCCACGTGCCCACCCAGGGCGGCCTGGTGAACCCGGCCGAGGAGATCGGCGCGATCGCCGAGGCCGCCGGCATCCCGTTCCTGCTCGACGCCTGCCAGTCGGCGGGCCAGCTCGACCTCGACGTCTCCCGCCTGAAGTGCGACGCGCTGTCGGTGACCGGCCGCAAGTACCTGCGCGGCCCGCGCGGCACCGGCTTCCTCTACGCGCACCCCCGGCTGCGGGAGCGGCTGGAGCCGGCGATGCTCGACCTGCACTCCGCGAGCTGGACGTCGCCGGCGGAGTACGTCGTCGACCCGACCGCCAAGCGCTTCGAGGTGTGGGAGAAGGACTTCGCCGCCGTCCTCGGCCTCGGCGCCGCCATCGACTACGCGCTCGAGTGGGGCCTGCCGGCCATCGAAACGCGGGTCACTTCGCTGGCCGCCACACTGCGCGAACGGCTGACCGAAGCCGGCGCCCGCGTGCGCGACATCGGCGCCCGCCAGTGCGGCATCGTCACCTTCACCGTGGAGGGCACGCCGGCCAAGGAGATCAAGGCCCGGCTGGCCGAAGCGGGCATCAACACGTCGGTGTCGTCACGGCCGTCGGCCCAGTACGACTTCACCGCGCGCGGCCTGCCGGACCTGCTCCGCGCTTCGGTGCACTACTACAACACCGAGGACGAGATCGACCTGCTCGTGCGGCAGATCGAGAAGCTCTAGAAGGCGTTGACGCCGGTGAGCTCGGCCGACACCGTCCACAGGCGCTCGGCCAGGGCGGGGTCGATCGCGTAGTCCTTGACGCCCGTGCGCGTGCCGTCGGCCGGGGCGGGCTCGGCGACGTCGCAGTCTTCGAGGTAAACGCCACCGAGGCCGTCGAGCTGCGGGGACGTCGCCGCCCAGACCTGTGTTGCGGCGCCCTGCTCCGGCGTCTTGGCACCGCCGGTCACCCGGCCGTCGGCGTCCACCATCCCGGCGTCGACCAGCTCCTGCCGGTCGAGGTGGCGCACGAGGTCGGTCAGGATCCGGCCCGGGTGCAAGGAAAACGCACGGACGCGGTCCCCGGCGAGCTTGTCGAGCCGGACCGCGAAAAGCACGTTCGCCGTCTTGGCCTGGCCGTAGGCGAGCCACTTGTCGTAGCCCCGCCGGAATTCGAGGTCGTCGAAGCGCACCGGGCCGTAGTGGTGGCCGCGCGAAGACACCGAGACGACGCGGGCGCCGTCGGTGAACGCAGGCCAGAGCCGGTTCACCAGGGCGAAGTGGCCGAGGTGGTTGGTCGCGAACTGCGCCTCCCAGCCCGGTCCGACGCGGGTCTCCGGCGACGCCATGATCCCGGCGCTGCCGATGAAGACGTCGATCCCCCGGCCCGAAGCGAGGAACCGCTCGGCGAAGGCGCGAACGCTGCCGAGATCACCCAGGTCGAGTTCGTCGACTTCGACGTTCCCGATGCCCCGCAACGCTTCTTCGGCGGTGGCCCGCCGCCGGGCCGGGACGACGACGTGCGCGCCCGCCGCGGTCAGCGCCCTGGTGGTTTCCAGGCCGAGGCCGGAGTAGCCGCCGGTGACGATCGCCAGCTCGCCGGTCAGGTCGATCCCCGCGACGACCTCGGCCGCGGTGCTTTCGGCCCCGAACCCGGAGCCGATCTTGTGCTGTGGGGTGCTCATGCTCCCGACAGTAAGAGCTGGAGCGGACTCCAGCGCAAGTTCAGTCCTTGAGCAGCTGGCGCGCGATCACGAGCTTCTGGATCTCGCTGGTGCCCTCGTAGATGCGGAACAGGCGCGCGTCCCGGTAGATCCGCTCGACCGTCACCCCGCGGACGTACCCCATGCCGCCGTGCACCTGCACCGCGCGGTCGGCGACCCGGCCGAGCATCTCCGTGCAGAACAGCTTCGCCGACGACGGCCCGAGCTTGCGGTCCTCGCCCGAGTCGTACTTGGCGGCGGCTTCGTGCACCATCGCGCGACCGGCCGCCAGCTCCGCGTGCGACTCCGCGAGCAGCGCCTGGACCAGCTGGTACTCCCCGATCACGCGGCCGCCCTGCCGTGCGGTCCGCGCGTACTCGACGGCTTCGGCGAGCGCGCGTTCGGCCATGCCGACGCACAGCGCGGCGATGTGCAGCCGGCCGCGGGCGAGCGAGGCCATCGCGATGCCGAAGCCCTTGCCCTCCTCGCCGACCAGCGCGTCCACCGGCAGCTCGACGTCGTCGAAGACCACCTCCGACGTCCACGCGCCGGCCTGGCCCATCTTGGCGTCGTGCGGGCCGACGGTGACCCCTTCCGCGCCGGCGGGAACCAGGAACGCCGAGATGCCGCGGCTGCCGGTGCTTTCGAGGTCGGTGCGCGCGAAGGCGACGAAGACCTCGGCCAGCGGCGCGTTCGTGATGAACCGCTTGGTTCCCGAGAGCCGGTAGCGGTCGCCGTCGCGGACCGCGCGGCTGGTCAGCCCGCCCGGGTCCGAGCCCGCCTCGGCCTCGGTGAGCGCGAAGGAGGCGATCGCCTGCCCGGCGGCCAGCCGCGGCAGCCAGCGGGTGCGCTGATCGGGCGTCCCGTAGTGCACGATCGCCTGGCCGGCGATGCCGTTGTTGGTGCCGAAGAGGGACCGGAACGCGGGCGTCGTCCAGCCGAGCTCGATCGCCAGCCGGACGTCCTCGGCCATGGCGAGGCCGAGTCCGCCGTACTCCTCCGGCAGCGCCCAGCCGAACAACCCGAGTTCGGCGGCCTTCTCCCGGATCCCGGCCGGGATCTCGTCGTGCTCGTCGATCTCCGCCTCGCGCGGCACGACCTCCTTGCGCACGAACTCCCGCACCGCGCCGAGGACCTGCCCGAAAACGTCCGCGTCCATGCGTCGCACGGTACCCGGTAGCGTGCGGTGCGTGAGCACCTTCTTCGACGTCGCCGAGCAGCACCCGGGCAGGCTCGCGGTGCTCGCGCCCGACGGGACCGCCGCGACCTTCGGCGAGCTGGCGGCGCGGGCGAACCGGCTGACGCACGCGCTGCACCGGCTCGGGCTCGGGCCGGGCGACGGCGTCGTCGCGATCGTCCACAACGGACTCCCCTACTTCGAGCTGCTGTTCGCGACCCTGCAGGCCGGGATGTACTTCACCCCGGTCAACTACCGGTCTTCGCCTGCCGAAGTCGCCTACGTGGTGGCGAACAGCGGCGCCCGGGTCGTCGTCGCGGAGGCGGCCATCGCGCGGGAGTGCGACCTCGACGTGCCGCGGTTCTCGATCGGTGCGGCCGGGGGCTGGGGCGACTACGCGACCTGGGGCAAGGACGAGCCGTCGACGCCGCCCGAGCCGCGGACCGCGGGCCAGACGATGCTCTACACGTCGGGGACCACCGGGCGGCCCAAGGGCGTCCGGCGCGCGTTGAGCGGGAACCCGCCCGCGCTGCACCCGATCCACCGCGACCTGCTGGCCGCGTTCGGCGTTCTCCCGGGGCCGGGGGTGCACCTGGTGGCGTGCCCGCTCTACCACGCGGCGCCCGGTTCGTTCGCCGTCAACGCGATGCACCTCGGGCACAGCGCGGTGCTGATGGACCGCTTCGACGCCGAAGGGACGTTGCGGCTCATCGAACGGCACCGCGTCACGAGCACCCACCTCGTGCCGACCATGTTCCACCGGATGCTGCGGCTGCCCGAAGACGTCCGCGCGCGGTACGGCACGTCGAGCCTGGTGAGCGTGATCCACGGCGCGGCGCCCTGCCCGCGTGAGGTCAAGGAGCGGATGATCGCCTGGCTCGGCCCGGTGGTGCACGAGTACTACGGCGCTTCGGAAGGGCTGATCTGCGGCGTCACGGCAGCCGGGTGGCTGGCCGCGCCGGGCACCGTGGGCCGGCCCTTGACCGGCGTGCGGCTGAAGATCCTCGACGACGACGGCACCGAGGTCCCGGACGGCGAGCCCGGCACGATCTGGTTCAGCTCGGCCCACACCGCGATCAACTACCTGGGCGATCCGGAGAAGACCGCGGCGAACCGGTCAGGCGAGTTCATCACCGTCGGCGACTTCGGGCACCGCGACGCCGAAGGCCGCGTCTTCCTGCTCGACCGCCGGACCGACCTGATCCTCTCCGGCGGCGTCAACATCTACCCGGCCGAGGTCGAGGCGCGGCTGCTCTCGCACCCCGACGTCGCCGACGCGGCCGTGATCGGCGAGCCGGACGACGAATGGGGACAGCGCGTGATCGCCGTCGTCGAGCCGGTGCCCGGCGTTCTCCCGGGCGACGACCTGGCCGCGCGGCTGGCCGAGCACTGCCGGGCCGAGCTGGCGGGGTTCAAGACGCCGAAGCGGTTCGACTTCACCGATCGCCTGCCGCGCACCGAATCGGGCAAGATGATGCGGCGCACCCTGCGCCCGTCCTGAGGAGTACCGCCCGATGCGCAAACTCGTCACGATCCTCGCCACGACCGCCCTGGCCGTCACGCTGGCCTCCGGGACCGCGTCCGCGACGCCCGGCAGCGGCGTCGCCGGCACCGTCCTGGCTCAGAAGACCATCGGCAAAACCGACTACACCCTGCGGGAAATCACCATCCAGCCCGGCGGCTACACCGGCTGGCACTTCCACGACGGCACGCTCTACGCGTACGTGAAGGCCGGGACGCTGACGCACAACCTGGCCGACTGCAGCCTCGACGGCGTCTTCGGCACCGGGCGCGCGTTCACCGAGAAGCCCGACCAGGTGCACATCGGCCGCAACCTCGGGTCGACGCCGCTGGTGCTGGAGGTCCTGTACGTGCTGCCGGCGGGCAGCCCGCTGTCGGAGGACGCGCCGGACCCGGGCTGCGGGTACTAGCTCGTGAACCAGCCCGCGGCGTCCAGCCGGTAGGCCGCGGGCCCGACGACCTTGCGCAGGTCGGCTTCGAGCGCGCCGACGCGCTCGGCGCCGACCGCGCGCGCCCACTCCGCGCGCAGGTCGTCGAAGATTTCCGCCGACTTCGTGAGCGCGTCGACGCCGTGCGCGCTGAGCCGCACGATCTTGCGGCGCGCGTCGGCGGGGTCGTCGGCGCGTTCGGCGTACCCGAGCGCTTCCAGCCGTTCGACGGTCTTGCCCGCGGCCTGCTTGGACACGCCGAGGCGGCGGCCGATCTCCGACGCCGTCGCGCCCTGTGCGCCGATGGCCTGCATGGCGAAGCCGTACGACGGCCGGACGTCCGGGTGGCCGCGGCGCGCGAGCTCGGCGTGCAGGCGGTCGATGAGCGTGCGGAAGCCGCCGAAGAGGAGGAAGGGCAGCTCGTAGCCCGGCGGTTCGGTCATCGCCCCTTGCCCTTTTCGACAACCAGGTTTACGGTTTCGACAACCACATTGTCGATCCTACCTCTGGAGACGTCTTGTTCCCCGATCACACCCCGGAGTCTGCACCCCCGGCCGCGCGCCCGACGATGGCGGCCACCGCGAAGAAGTTCGGCCACGTCCCGGCCGCCGTCGCCCGGATGGCGACGTCCCCGGAACTGCTGAACGGCTTCCTCAAGCTGAACGCGATCTTCGAAGCCACGACGCTGCCGGCGCTCGAGCGCGAGGTCGTGATCATGACGGTGGCCACGCGCAACGGCTGCCACGTCTGCGTCGCGATGCACACCGCTTCGCTGGAAGGGCTGTCGGCGGCGCCGGAGCTGGTGACGGCGTTGCGGGCGCAGGTTCCCCTGCCGTCCGCGCGGCTGGAAGCGCTGCGTCGGTTCGCGTCGACCGTGATGGACACGACCGGCGATGTCCCGCCCGCGTCGCTGGCCGCTTTCGTCGAGGCCGGCTTCACCCCGCGCAACGCGCTGGAGGTGGTGCTGGGGATCGGGACGTACACGGTTTCGACGTACGCGAACCGGTTGATCCAGGCGCCGCTGGACGAAGCTTTCGCTGCTCACGCTTGGGATCCCGAAACTGTCGGTGCCTCGCGGTAGCTTCTTTCCACCGGCGGCGAGGGGCCGCCCGAGAAGGGGGATCCACCATGGAGTTCCGGCGAAGAGCGGCTGTTCTGGGGGCCGTGGCCGCGGTGCTGACGGGGGTATTGGCCGGCCCGGCCGCGGCGGCGGCGGACATCGGTGACCTGACCGGCCTGGTCTGGTTCGACCGCAACGGCGACTTCCGCCACGACCCGGGCGACCCCGGCCGCGCGGGCGCCAAGGTGACGCTGCACCTGGTCGCGCCACCCACGGACTACGTCACGTTCACCGACGCCCAAGGCGGCTACGCGTTCACCGGCCTGCCACTGGGCGACTACCGGATCCACGCGGTCGACGACGGCTACCGGTCGATCAGCTCGAACACCCACGACCGGACGCTGACGGCGCAGTACTGGTCCGGGTACGACGAATTCGCCCAGATCGGCGCCCGCATCCACGGCCGCGCCTGGGACGACACGAACGGCGACGGCGTCCGCCAGAGCACGGAACCCCTGCGCGAAACGCAGATTTCGCTGGTGGGCCCGAGCGCGTTCGAAGGCCTGCTGAACCGCACGGTGACCACGACGGGCGGCGAGGTCTACTACTTCGAAGACGTCCCGCAAGGTACGTACAAGCTGCGGACGACGCCCCCGCCGGGCCTGACGGCGACGAAGTTCCACGCGGCGACGGAGTGGTACTTGGACTCGGACTTCCACGGTGGACTGGGAAGCACGCTGTCGACCGACCCGATGCCGGTGTGGCCGGACCAGTACAAGGCCAACAACGACGTGGGCTTCGTGCCCCGCTGAGCCGGGCTACCGGGGAACGACGGTGGTGCCGGTGGCGTCCCCTTCGACGAGGCCGCGGTAGGCCTCGGCGACGGCCGCCACCGGCGTCCCGCCGGCGCCGTCTTCCCCCATGGCCTCAAGGGTTTCGCTGATCCAGCCCGGGCTCACGAGGTTGATCCGCAGGCCCCGCGGCAGTTCCACGGCGGCCGACCGGACGAACCCCTCGAGCCCGGCGTTCACCAGCGCGCCGAGCCCGCTGCCGGGGATCGGCTCGGTGAACGTGCCGCCGGTGAGCGTGATCGAGCCGCCGTCGCTCAGGTGCCCGGCGGCGCGCCGGGCGAGGGCGACCTGGCCGAGCAGCTTGCCGCGCAGGTCGTCGAGCACCTGCTCGTCGGTCAGGTCGGCGAGTGCCCGCAGCGGCACGTTGGCGGCGCAGCACACAACGGCATCGGCACCGGCGGAAAGCACCGCGTCGAGAGAGGAGGGAGCACCCAGGTCGGCCCGGATCCCGGACGTCCGCGAGGAACGGACGACGTCGTGGCGGGGCTCCAAGGCGGCGACGACGGCTCGCCCGACGAGCCCGGTCGCGCCCAGCACGATGATCTTCACCCCGCTGACGCTACCGTCACCTGATCGGGTCGCCGGCAGGACAGCGGGGCCGCGCGCTTCGATACTGGGGCCGTGGACGGGGACGCGGAGCTGGCGCGGGTCGCCGCCGTGCGCGCGCTCGACCTGCTCGACACCCCCAGCGAAGAACGCTTCGACCGGATCACCCGGCTCGCCCAGCACACCTTCGGCGTGCCGATCGCGTTGGTGTCGCTGGTGGAGCTGGACCGGCAGTGGTTCAAGTCCTGCGCCGGGCTCGACGAGCGGGAAACCCCGCGCAGTGTTTCGTTCTGCGCGCGGGCCATCGAACGCGACGACCTGATGGAGATCCCGGACGCCCACCTGGATCCGCGCTTCGCGGACAACCCGATGGTGACGGGGCCGCCGTACATCCGGTTCTACGCCGGGCAGCCGTTGACCACGCCGTCCGGGCACAAGGCCGGGACGCTGTGCTTGATCGACCGCGAACCGCGGCGCCTGACGGCGGCCGAGCGCGGCCGGCTGCGGGACCTCGCGCACTGGGTCGAACTGGAGGTGGCGGTCGTCCAGGCGCGGCGGGACGCGAACCGCGCCCGCGAGGTGCGTGAGGAGCTCGTCTCGCTGGTGAGCCACGAGCTGCGGACGCCCCTGACGTCGATCCACGGTTCGCTGGAGCTGGTGGGTTCCGGCCGCTTCGGCGAGCTCGGCGAGCGCGCCGCCCGTCTGGTGGCGATCGCGGCGAAGAACACCGACCGGCTGATCCGGCTGTCCGACGACGTCCTCGACCTGACCCGCCTGCAGGGCGGCAGACTGCGCCTCCGGCTGTCCGATGTGGACATGGCGGCAGTGCTGGAGAGCGCGGTGGACAGCGTCGAAGGCGCGGCCGAGCGGATGGGCGTCCGCATCGAGCGCGCGGGCGAAACCGGCCCGGTCCGCGGTGACGCCGACCGCCTGGTCCAGGTGTTCACGAACCTCCTGGCCAACGCGGCGGCGGTGGCCCCGGAAGGCACGGCCATCACGGTCGGCGCCCGCGACGACCGGACGTGGGCCGAGGTCTCGGTCCGCGACCACGGCCCCGGCGTACCCCCGGGTGAGGAGGAGCGCATCTTCGAGCCGTTCGCCCAAGCAGGCGCTCCCACCGGCGGTGCGGGCCTGGGCCTGGCGATCACGCGCGGAATCGTCCAGGCCCACGGCGGCACGGTCCGTGCGAGCGCGGCAGCGGGCGGCGGCAGCGCGTTCACGGTCCGCCTGCCCTCGGCGGGCCCGGACACCGAACGCGCCTGGTGGTAGCTCGGCGGCTTCAGCCGTCCCAGCGCAGCAGGCCCGCCAGCCGCGTGCCGATGCCCAGGGGGTCGAACGGCTTCGCCAGCACCGCGAGCGCGCCCAGCTCCGCCAGCCCCGTCGTGTCCGCGGCCGCCGTCAGGAACACCACCGGCAGCGCCGCGTGCGCCCCCCGCAGTTCACGCAACGTGCGGCGGCCGTCGTAGCCCGGCATCTCCACGTCCAGCACGACCGCGTCCACCCCGCCGGAGCCGCACCGCAGCACCGCCTCCGCGCCGCCCGCCGCCGTCTCCACGCGCCAGTCCGCAAAAGCGCTCAGGGCCAGGCTCAGGACCTCCCGCACGTCCGGGTCGTCGTCGACCACCAGGACCGTGCGCGTCACCGGACGCCCCGGTCGATCCGGTAGCCGACCCCGCGCACGGTCGCGATCAGTCCCGGCGCGCCCGCCGCCGCCAGCTTGCGGCGCAGGTTGGACAGGTGGACGTCGACGGCGTGGTCGTCGGCCAGCCAGCTCTCGCCCCACGCCCGGCGGCGCAGCGCCTCGCGGCCGCACACCGCGCGGACGTTCTCGGTGAGCGCGTCCAGCAGCTCGAACTCGATCCGGGTCAGCTCGACGTGCACCCCCGAGACCGTCACGTCGCGGGCTTCGACGTCGATGCGGACCGGCCCGACCACCCGGCCGGCAGCCGGGACGGCGAACGAACGCGGCCGCCGCAGCATCGCCTGGATCCGCGCCACCAGCTCGCGCGGCGAAAACGGCTTCGTCAGGTAGTCGTCGGCGCCGCTGGCCAGCCCGACCAGCTTGTCGACCTCGTCGGACTTCGCGGTGAGCATGACGACGTAGGCCTCGGAGAACCCGCGCAGCCGTCGGCACACTTCGAGGCCGTCCGGACCGGGGATGTTCAGGTCGAGCACGACCACGTCCGGGTCCCACGCCCGCAGCTCGGCCAGCGCGCGGTCGCCGTCGGCGGCGGTGCGCACGTCGAAGCAGGCGTCGTCCAGCGCGAGCTCGACGACCTCCCGGATGCTGTCGGTGTCCTCCACCACCAGAACCTTGGCCATGGTCGCGATTGTGACGGCCCGGCGGCGGGCCGGCAGCTTCACCACAACGCCCGCTTCGCCGCGACCAGCAGGCAAAGCCCGGCGAACACGATCACCGCGACGCGCACCCCGCCGTACTGGCCGAGCAGCGCCACGCGCCCGATCCACGGCACGTGCCCGGCGACCACCGGCACCGCCGGCGACGTGATGCGCAGGCGCTGCGGGTCGGCGGCGGCGTTGTTGTCGCCCTTCGTCCGCACCCGCGGCTCGGCCTGCGACCGGTCGACCTCGACGACGCGGTGGGCGTACCGCTCCGCCGGCGCGTCCGGGCGGGGCAGCACGACGACGTCGCCGACATCCACCGATCGGGCGTCCACCTGACGGGTGATGAGCAGGTCTCCCGGCGCGAACCCGGGCTCCATGCTCGGCGACAGGACGGGCGCGAACCCGGCCCGGAGCACGAAGACCGCGACGGCACCGGCGACGGCGAGCACCGCGACCAGGCCGAGCAGCACGCCCGGCAGCCGGCGCGGCGGGCGGCTCGTGCGGTGCCGTCCGGGGGCGGGCGCGGTGGTGACCATCGGGTGGCTCCTACGAGTTCGTGGTGGTGGCGGCGCGGATCTGGGTGCGGGACACGGAGACGCCGACCGTCGCCGTGGTCGTGACCCCGGTGCCGGTGAGCGCGATCCGCAGGCTCAGCTGGTCGCCGGCGGCGAGCGCGCGGACGACGGCCGTCGGGCCCGCGGCCGAGTCGGTCAGCGCGACGACCGTGCCCGGGCACGTGCCGCCCGACCAGCTGCCGCCGGCGCAGGCGTCGAGGCGGACGCCCGCCGGGAGGAACCCGCCGGTGACGGCGACCGCGTAGGTCTCCCCCGTGAGCGCGACCGTGCCGTTGTTGCGGACCGACGCGTAGCGCGGCGAGGTGTCGAACAGCCCCCACGAGACGGTGAGCGGCTTGCCGGTCTGGACCGCGCCCGAGCTGTCGGCCAGCACCGCCGACCACGTCACCGTCGTCGCGCGGACCGCGTCGGCGGCGGTGGCGAGACCGGCGGCGCCGGCGGTGGCGGGCACGGCGGCCAGCGCGGCGGCCGTCGCGGTGACGGCCGCCGCCCGGACGGACCAGGACCGGCGCACGGCTCAGGAGTTCGTGGTGGTGGCCGAGCGCTGGGTCTCGGCGAAGGTGTAGGTCAGGTTCGCGGTCAGGCCCTGGATGGTCGACGCCGGCAGCGCGCCGTTGACCGTCGTCTCGGCCTGGTCCGGCAGCTGCACGGAGACCTGCAGGTGCGAGACGGAGCCCGCGGTCACCGCGCCGGCGATCAGCGACTGGGCGCTGCTGAGGCCGCTCAGCGCGGTCGCCGGGAGCAGCGTCGTCGCGGTGCCGCCGCCGCACGCGCCGGTCGAGGTGTTCCAGGTGCCCGGGCACTGCTTGACGGTGACCCGCAGCGCCTTGGTCGTGGCGCCGTCGGTGACGAGGGCGCCCGAGCCGGTGGCGGCGACCTGCACGGTCAGCGCCTGGGCGTCGAGGCTGCCGCCGCTGGTGAGGTCGACGTAGCGGTTGACGGTGTCGCCGGGGGCGAGGTTGGCGACGGCCTGGTCGAACCCGGCGCCGTTGGCCGCGAGGGTGAGCTTGAGGGTGCCGCTGCTGATCGTCTCGGGCGTCACGTTCGCGGCGGTGGCCGAGAGCGTCGCCCAGACGCCGGCGCCCATGGCGACGAGCACGGAGCCGCCGACGACGGCGAGGGCGACGGGGCGCCACGGGGAGCGGCGGCGGGCGGGGAGGGCGTGGTCGGCCATGGCGGTCCTTGTCCGGCGGGCACCACCCGGTGTGGTGCGCTGGAACCAGGTTCGGGCCCGGACCTCCGGCGTCCCTCCGCCGTTCCTCAAGATCGCCTCAAGAAAGTTTCCGCGCCCGTGTCCGGTCCGCGCGGGCGGCTCCGACCCCCTGGTGTCCGCACCACCGAGAAGGAGTCGAAATGGAGAACGTCGCCGGACGTCGGGAGTGGCTGGGCCTGGCGGTGCTCGTGCTGCCCACGCTGCTCGTCGCGATGGACATGACCTCGCTGTTCCTCGCGTTGCCGCAGCTCAGCGCGGATCTCGGGGCGAGCGCCACGGAGCAGCTGTGGATCACCGACAGCTACGGGTTCGTCGTCGCCGGGTTCGTCATCACGATGGGCACCCTCGGCGACCGCATCGGGCGTCGCCGCCTGCTCCTGATCGGTGGCGCGGCCTTCGGGATCCTCTCGATCGTCGCCGCGTTCTCGACGAGCCCGGAGATGCTCATCGTGGTCCGCGGGGCGCTCGGCGTGGCGGGGGCGACGCTGATGCCGTCGACGCTGGCGCTGATCACGAACATGTTCCGCGACGGCCGCCGGCGCGGAAAGGCCATCTCGATCTGGGCGACGTGCCAGTTCGCGGGCGGCGCGGCCGGTCCGGTGTTCGCCGGCTTCCTGCTCCAGCACTTCACGTGGGGCTCGGTGTTCCTGGTCGCGGTCCCGGCGGTGGCGGTGCTGCTGGCGACCGGCCCGTTCCTGCTCCCGGAGTTCCGCGCCCCGGCGTCCGGCCGCCTCGACTTCCCCGGCGTCGCGCTCTCGCTGGCCGCGGTCCTGCTGATCGTGTTCGGCCTCAAACAGCTGACCACCGGCGACCTGCTGATCCCCCTCTGCGCCATCGCCCTCGGCGGTCTGCTCGGCGCGGTCTTCGCCCACCGCCAGCTGACGACGGCGTCCCCGCTGCTGGACCTGCGCCTGTTCCGCAACCGCCCGTTCACGGCGGTCCTGGTGGCCCTGGTCTTCGCCGGTGTCGCGATGGCGGGCGTCGGCCTGCTGGTGACGCAGTACCTGCAGAGCGTCCTGGGCTACTCCCCGCTGCTGTCGGCGGTCATGTTCGCCCCGATGGGCCTCGGCGTGGCCCTGGGCACGATGACAGCCCCGTCCCTGACCCGCCGGCTCACCCCGGCCACGGCGATCGCCGGCGGCCTGCTCGTCTCGGCGGCGGGCAGCCTCCTGCTGGTCTTCGCCGACGGCGCGGCCCCGGTGATGGCGGCGATCGCGATCCTGACGCTGGGCACGGGCCCGCTGTTCGCCCTGGGCATCGGCCTGGTGATGGGCGCGGTCCCGCCGGAGCGCGCGGGTTCGGCGGCCTCGATGGCGGACACGGGCAACTACCTGGGTGGCTCCCTGGGCCTGGCCCTGATCGGCCTGACCGCGACGACGATCTACCACGGCGTCTTCCCGGCCGGTTCCACGCTCGCCGTGGACGTCACGCACCCGGAACTGGCGGCCCAGGCGAAGGAGGCGTTCACGACGGCGCTGAACGTGACGGGCGTGCTCGCGGCGGTGCTGTTCGCGGGACTGGCGGTGCTGGTCCGGGCGATGCGCCCGGCGCCCGCTCCGGAACCCGCCACGGCGGGGTGAGCGTCAGCCGAGCAGGCCGAGCGCGCCGACGAACTGCAGCGCGCCGAGCAGGCCGGCGAGGACGCCGAAGAACTGGAGGAGGCCGAAGCTGCCGCCCACCCTGCGGGCGACGGCTTCGGTGCGCGGGTCCAGCAGCACGACGACCGGCTTCCCGGGCCGCGGCGACCGGAAGCTGTACCGGCCGGCCCAGGCCGAACGGGTCCGGCCGTAGGCGGTGTAGCGCACCTTCGGCTCACTCGGCGCCCGGTTCAGCCACCGCCGCTCGTCGACGACGTGACCTTCGACCTCGCGCACGTGCCGCGCGAACCGCAGGCGGCCCGCCGCGATCCCGACCGCGACCGCGCCGAACAGGGTGAACAACCAGGCCACGAACAGGTACGAAGCGTTCTGACCACCGGTGACGTGCTCGTCGAGCCCGGTCCGGCCGACCGCGACCCCGAACACGACGAGCAGCGCGCCCCGCACGAGGAAAGTGCCGGGCAAGGCGGTCCGGGGCGTCGGCAGCAACCGCGCCCGCCCGCCACCGGCGGGCCGGCACCGCGCGACGTCACCGGCCAGCACGGGCACGGTGGTGCGCAGCAGTTCGCGTTCCTCGCCGGTCCGCTCGTCGACGACGGTCCCGGCCACCAGGGGAACGCGGGGAATCGACGGCAGCGGGCGAACGGCCTCCACCCGGAACGGCCTCAGCCCGCGGGCGAACCACCGGCGCAACCACACCCAGACACCGCCGGCCACGGCTTCGAGCGCACCGAGGACCACGAAGATCCAGGCCGAAGCGGGCACGAGCTCAGCCTGTCCTCTCCCGGGTGGTCGTTCGGTGGGCGCAGCAGGGTTCGAACCTGCGACCGCTCGGGTGTAAACCGAGTGCTCTTCCGCTGAGCTATGCGCCCCGCCGGTGGCGATCCCCCCACCAGGGGGACCGCCGCCGGGAAGAAATCAGACCAGTTCGGCGACGGCCTTCTTCCAGCCCTGCTGGTCGCGGGCCTCGCCCGGTGCGTTCACCTCGGCGAAGCGCACGACGCCGGACGTGTCGATCAGGAAGGTGCCGCGCACGGCCAGGCCCGCCTGCTCGTTGAACACGCCGTACGCGCGCGCCACCTCGCCGTGCGGCCAGAAGTCGGACAGCAGCGGGAACTGGTAGCCCTCCTTCTCGGCCCACGCCTTGAGCGAGAACGGCGTGTCGACCGAGACGCCCAGGACCTGGACGCCCTTGCCGTCGTAGTCGGCGAACTCGTCGCGGAGCTGGCAGAGCTCGCCGGTGCAGATGCCGCTGAACGCGAACGGGTAGAAGACCACCAGTACCGGCTTGTCGCCCCGGAAGGAGGACAGCTGGACCGGCTGCTTGTTGTAGTCGTTGAGCGTGAAGTCAGGGGCCTCGGAACCGACCTCGACTGCCATACCGCGTTTCCTCTCCCGTACGGACACGTGCCTGCGACGACAACCCTATCGTGTCCGCCGGCCCGGGCCGGGTCAGCGCTGCTTCGACTTCGACTTGGGGGACACCAGCCTGGTGCCGATCCAGTTCGCGCCGACGCTCATGTTGGCGGTCTGGGCCAGTCCGACGACGGGTACCGCTTCGGCGATCTCGCTCGGCTCGACGTGCCCGGGCTGTCCCGTCTTCGGGGTCAGCACCCAGATCACGCCGGTCTCTTCGAGGGGACCCCTCGCGTCGATGAGAGCGTCGCCGAGGTCGCCGTCGTCTTCGCGCCACCACAGCAGCACCACGTCGATGACCTCGTCGGCCTCCTCGTCGAGGATGTCCCCGCCGATCTGTTCCTCGATCGCCGCACGGAGGTCGTCGTCGACGTCCTCGTCCCAGCCGATCTCCTGGACGACCATCTCGGGCTTGATGCCGAGCCTCTCGGCGACGCTGCTCTGATCAGCGTCTCCCGCGGCGACCACTGCTTTCACTCCTCCAACTGCGACGGAGCGTGGCGTTCCCCACCCTCTTTCGGAGGGTACGGCTCCGCCACACTCGGCTACCCGGTTGCCGATAGCGAACACTGGTGCGGCTCCGCGCGCAACCGTCCACACCGGATCTGTGACAACTCGTGTCGCAGGATACGGCCCGGGAGGGGCTCGCCGCGACGGCGTTTCGGGTGCCTCGCACCACCGGTCTGCCACCCCGCCGGGGGCCGTCCCCTAGGGTGGGGGAGAAAAAAACGCGCGCGCGATACACCGCGCGCAGGGAGTGGCCCGACCGGGTCGGCCCATGTTACCGCCAAGTAGCGGTGCGGAAGCCGGGACGGAAGACGACGATGGAGAGTCGTACACGCCCGCGCACGAGCACCACCGGCTACGACTTTTTCGCAAGGAGACCCCTTGGCCCCGCAGAACGACGGCGCCTCCGGCAAGGAGACCCCGGCACGCGTACGCGTCATCCGTGACGGACTGGCGGCGCACCTGCCCGACATCGACCCGGAGGAGACCGCCGAGTGGCTGGACTCGTTCGACGAGGCTCTGGCGAGGGGCGGGCAGCAGCGGGCCAGGTACCTGATGCTGCGCATCCTCGAGCGGGCCCGCGAGCGGAACGTCGGCGTCCCGGCGCTGACCTCGACGGACTACGTCAACACGATCCCCACCGAGAACGAACCCTGGTTCCCCGGTGACGAGGAGATCGAGCGCCGCTACCGCGCCTGGATCCGCTGGAACGCGGCGATCATGGTGCACCGCGCGCAGCGCCCCGGCGTCGGCGTCGGCGGCCACATCTCGACCTACGCCTCCTCGGCGGCGCTGTACGAGGTCGGGTTCAACCACTTCTTCCGCGGCAAGGACCACTCGGGCGGCGGCGACCAGATCTACATCCAGGGCCACGCCTCCCCCGGCATCTACGCCCGCGCGTTCCTCGAGGGCCGGCTGTCCGAGCAGCAGCTCGACGGGTTCCGCCAGGAGTACAGCCACGCCGGCGAGGGCGGCGGCCTGCCGTCGTACCCGCACCCGCGGCTGATGCCGGAGTTCTGGGAGAACCCGACGGTGTCGATGGGCCTCGGCCCGATGAACGCGATCTACCAGGCGCGGTTCAACCGCTACCTGCGCGACCGCGGCATCAAGGACACGAACGACCAGCACGTCTGGGCGTTCCTCGGCGACGGCGAGATGGACGAGGCCGAATCGCGCGGCCTGATCCACATCGCGGCCGGTGAGGGCCTCGACAACCTGACCTTCGTGATCAACTGCAACCTGCAGCGGCTCGACGGCCCGGTGCGCGGCAACGGCAAGATCATCCAGGAGCTGGAGTCGTACTTCCGCGGCGCCGGCTGGAACGTCATCAAGGTCATCTGGGGCCGCGAGTGGGACTCGCTGCTGCACGCCGACCGCGACGGCGCGCTGGTCAACCTGATGAACGTGACGCCGGACGGCGACTACCAGACGTACAAGGCCAACGACGGCGCGTTCGTCCGCGAGCACTTCTTCGGCCGCGACCCGCGGACGAAGGACCTGGTCAAGGACCTCTCCGACGCCGACATCTGGAACCTCAAGCGCGGCGGCCACGACTACCGCAAGGTGTACGCGGCCTACAAGTCGGCGCTGGAGCACCACGGCCAGCCGACGGTGATCCTGGCCCACACGATCAAGGGCTACGGCCTGGGCCCGGCGTTCGAGGGCCGCAACGCCACGCACCAGATGAAGAAGCTCACCCTCGACGACCTGAAGCTGTTCCGCGACTCGCAGCGGATCCCGATCAGCGACGAGGAGCTCGAGCGCGACCCGAAGCTGCCGCCCTACTACCACCCGGGTGCGAACTCGCCCGAGATCGAGTACCTGATCGGGCGACGCAAGGCGCTCGGCGGCTTCCTGCCGGAACGCCGACCGAAGGCCGCGAAGGCGCTCGTGCTGCCCGGCGACAAGATCTACGAAGGCGTCCGCAAGGGCTCCGGCAAGCAGGAGGTCGCCACGACGATGGCGTTCGTCCGGCTGGTCCGCGAGCTGGCGAAGGACTCCGAGATCGGCAAGCGCGTCGTCCCGATCATCCCGGACGAGGCCCGCACCTTCGGCCTCGACTCGATGTTCCCGACGGCCAAGATCTACAACCCGCACGGCCAGACGTACACGTCGGTCGACGCGAGCCTGATGCTGGCCTACAAGGAGTCCGAGAAGGGCCAGCTGCTGCACGAGGGCATCAACGAGGCGGGCTCGACCGCGTCGTTCACCGCCGTCGGCACGTCGTACGCGACGCACGGCGAGCCGATGATCCCGATCTACATCTTCTACTCGATGTTCGGGTTCCAGCGCACCGGTGACGGCCTCTACGCCGCCGCCGACCAGATGGCCCGCGGGTTCGTCATCGGCGCCACCGCCGGGCGCACCACGCTGACCGGTGAGGGCCTTCAGCACGCCGACGGGCACTCGCTGCTGCTGGCGGCGACCAACCCGGCCGCCGTGGCGTACGACCCGTCGTGGTCGTTCGAGATCGCGCACATCGTGAAGGACGGCCTGCGCCGGATGTACGGCGAGACCGGCCCGGACGGCAACGGCGAGAACGTCTTCTACTACATGACGATCTACAACGAGCCGTACCAGCAGCCCGCCGAGCCGGAGAACCTCGACGTCGACGGCCTGCTCAAGGGTCTCTACAAGTACGCCGAGGCCCCGGAAGGCGACGGCCCGGAGGTGCAGATCCTCGTCTCCGGCGTCACGATGCCGGACGCGCTCAAGGCTCAGCAGCTGCTGGCCGAGGAGTGGGGCGTGCGGGCCGCGGTGTGGTCGGCGACGTCGTGGACCGAGCTGCGGCGCGAAGCCGTCGCGATCGACCACGACAACCTGCTCTACCCGGGCAGCGAGCCGCGCGTGCCGTTCGTGACCGAGAAGCTGCAGGGCGCGAACGGGCCGGTCGTGGCGGTGTCGGACTGGATGCGCGCGGTGCCGGACCTGATCCGCCCGTACGTCCCGACCGACATGCTGACGCTGGGCACCGACGGGTTCGGGTTCTCCGACACCCGGCCGGCGGCGCGGCGGAAGTTCCTGGTCGACGCCGAGTCGATCACCGTCGGCGCGCTGTCGATCCTCGCCAAGCGCGGCGAGGTCGAGCAGGCGAAGGTCCTCGAAGCGGCCACGAAGTACCGGCTCGACGACATCGCGGCCGCCGGGCCGCAGACGTCGGATTCCGGGAGCGCGTGACCTGGTGCTAGAAAGGAGCCCGGCAGACATCCGATGTCTGCCGGGCTCCTCTTGCCGCGTAGTTCGTTAGGGAGTTGATGAAGGTGACCAAGCGCCGCCTGCCGAAGCCGGCCGAGCTGAAGCAGATCCTGCGACCCAAGCCGATCGTCCTGAACCCGACCGAACGGCGGCTGGCGAACGCGCACACCATCGCCGACCTGCGGACGGCCGCGCGCAAGCGCACCCCGCGAGCGGCCTTCGACTACACCGACGGCGCCGCCGAGCTCGAGGACAGCCTGCTCCGCGCCCGGCAGGCCTACCGCCGGGTCGAGTTCCACCCGAACGTGTTGCGCGGGGTGTCCGATGTGGACACCACGCGGGAGATCCTCGGCAAGACCTCGGCGCTGCCGTTCGCCTTCGCCCCCACCGGGTTCACGCGGATGATGCAGCACGAGGGCGAGAGCGCGGTCGCGCGCGTCGCCGAGCGCAACGGCATCCCGATGGGCCTCTCGACGATGGCGACGACGTCGATCGAGGACCTCGCGGCGGCCGCGCCCGGCGCCCGCAAGTGGTTCCAGCTCTACGTCTGGCGCGACCACGCCGCCGGTGAAGATCTGATGAATCGGGCGTGGGAAAACGGCTTCGACACGCTCATGCTGACCGTGGACACCCCGGTCGGCGGCGCGCGCCTGCGGGACGTCCGCAACGGCCTGACCATCCCGCCGGCGCTGACGCTCAAGACGTTCCTCGACGGCGCCACGCACCCGGCGTGGTGGTTCAACCTGCTCACCACCGAGCCGCTGAACTTCGCCTCGCTCAGCCACTTCGACGGCACCGTCGCCGAGCTGCTGAACAAGCTCTTCGACCCGACGCTCAACTTCGACGACCTCGACTGGGTCCGCCAGACCTGGCCCGGCAAGCTCGTGGTCAAGGGCGTGCAGAACGTCGACGACGCCCGCGACGTCGTCAAGCACGGCGCGGACGCCGTCCTGCTGTCCAACCACGGCGGCCGCCAGCTCGACCGCGCCCCGACGCCCCTGGAGCTCCTCCCGGCGGTGCTGGACGAGCTCCAGGGCGGCGCCGAGGTCTGGATCGACACCGGCATCCTCTCCGGCGGCGACATCGTCGCGGCGATCGCGCGCGGCGCGGACGCTGTGCTGATCGGCCGCGCGTTCCTGTACGGCCTGATGGCCGGGGGCGAGCGGGGGGTCCAGCGCTGCGTCGACATCCTGCGCACGGAGATGGTCCGCACGATGCAGCTGCTGGGAGTCCGGACCCTGAAGGACCTGACCCCGGGCCACGCCACCCTGCGTTAGTCAGACCTGCGCGAGGCCGCCGTCGACGAAGAACTCGACGCCGTTGACGAAGCTCGACTCCGCGGAAGCCAGGAACAGCGCGGCGGCCGCGATTTCGGCCGGTTCGCCGACCCGGCCGAGCGGGACCTGCGCCGCGAGGTTGTCGACCAGGCCCTGCTGCTCGTCCTCGGCGACGAGGCCGAGCAGGCCGGGGGTGCGCGTGGGTCCCGGAGCCAGGACGTTGACCCGCGTCCCGGTCCCCTTCAGGTCGACCGCCCAGCCGCGGGCGAGGTTGCGAACCGCGGCCTTCGTCGCCCCGTAGACGCTGAAGGCCGGGTCGACCCGGGTCGACGCCGTCGAGCCGGTGAGGATGATCGAGGCGTCCGGGTTCAGCAGCGGCAGCGCCTTCTGGACGGCGAAGATGACACCCTTGACGTTCGTGGCGAAGGTGCTGTCGAACTGCTCTTCGGTGATCTCGCCGAGCGGGGCGAAGCTGCCGCCGCCGGAGTTGGCCACCAGGACGTCCAGGCCGCGGCCGCGCTCAGCCACCGCGCGGTAGAGCTCGTCCAGGTCGGCCAGGTTCGCCGAATCCGCCCGCACCGCCGTCACGTCGCCGCCGATCTCGGCGACCGCGTCGTCGAGGGCCTCCTTGCGCCGGCCCGTGATGAACACGTGCGCGCCTTCGGCCGCGAACCGCTTCGCGATGGCGAGGCCGATGCCGGTGCTCCCGCCGGTCACGACGGCGGTCTTGTTTTCCAGGTTCACGATGCCCTCCGAGTTCTTGACTATCTCGTCCAGAACGTACGCCGTTCTGGACGAGATAGTCAAGAATGGATAGGCTGATCTCATGGCGAGACCCCGGAGCTTCGACGAGGCAGCGGTCCTGCGCGCGGCCAGGGACCAGTTCTGGGAGCACGGCTACGCGGGCACGAAGGTCGACGACATCGCCGCCGCGACCGGCCTCGGCAAGGGCAGCCTTTACGGCGCCTTCGGGGACAAGCACGCGCTTTACCTGCGCGTCTACGACTACTACTGCACCGAATCGACCGATGGCGTGCGGCACCAGCTCGAAGGCCCCGACAACACGGCCCTCCGGCGGCTCGGCGACCACGTGCGGGCCATCGCCGAGTCGGTCGCCGCCGACCGGGAGCGCCGCGGCTGCCTGATGGCGAAGGGCGCCGCCGAATGCTCGGAGCACGATGACGCCGTCGCCGCGCGGACCGGGCGGGCGTTCCACGACCTGCAGGACTACCTGACGGCGTGCATCGCGGGCGCCCAGCGCGCGGGCGACCTCGACGCCGGTGCGGACCCCGCCCACCTGGCCGGGCTCGTGCTGGCCGTCCTGCGCGGCCTCGAAGCGCTGGGCAAGGGCGGCGTCGAGCCGGCGGAACTCCGCGCCATCGCCGAGACGGCGCTCGCCGTGCTGCCCCGGACGTGAACGGCTGACGCGTTGGGCCAACCGGTCTCAAGTTCTTGACGGAACGACCGGTTTGTGACGAAGATCTCGGGCACCCGCCGAAAGGCCGTTTTCGCATCGTGGAAAACGGAGGTCGCCCGTGTTCGTGCAGGCAGTGTTCGTGCAAGACGTGACTCCCCTCGGCTCGCTGGGCTTGTCGGCGCTCGTCGCCGTGCTGCCGCTGGCCACCGTCCTCGTGCTCCTCGGCGCCGTCCGGATGCGCGCGCACCACGCGGCCCTGATCGGGCTGCTCGTCGCGCTCGTCGTCGGGATCGCCGCGTTCGGGATGCCCGTCGTGCAGGCCGTCTCCGGCGCGCTGCAGGGCGCCGCGTTCGGGCTGTGGCCGATCATGTGGATCGTCGTCAACGCGCTGTGGATCTACCGCCTCACCGTGCGGACCGGGCACTTCGACGTCCTGCGCCGCTCGTTCGGCCGGATCTCCGACGACCCGCGGATCCAGGCGCTGATCATCGCCTTCTGCTTCGGGGCCCTGATGGAGGCACTGGCCGGCTTCGGCGCGCCCGTCGCGATCAGCGCCGTGATGCTCGTGGCCGTCGGCTTCCACCCGGTGAAGGCCGCGGTCGTCGCGCTGGTCGCGAACACCGCCCCGGTCGCGTTCGGCGCGATGGGCACGCCGGTGGTCACCCTGGCCCAGGTCACCGGCCTGCCGCTGCAGGAGGTGTCCTCGATCGTCGGGCGCCAGACGCCGCTGCTCGCGCTGGTCGTGCCGCTGCTGCTGGTGCTCATCGTCGACGGCAAGCGCGGACTGAAGGACACCTGGCTGCCCGCGCTGGTCTGCGGGGTCGCGTTCGGGCTCGTGCAGTTCCTCGCGTCCAACTTCGTGTCGCCGCAGCTGGCCGACATCGGCGCCGCGCTCGCCGGCGCCGCCGCGCTCGTGGCGCTGCCCCAGACCCGCCGCCCGGTCCCGGCGGAGGTCCGGATCGGCACCGGCGGGACGGCGACCGCCGAGGAGCCGCCGCACGACTCCCGCAACGACGTCGTGAAGGCCTACCTGCCCTACGCGCTGATCATCGTGATCTTCTCGATCGCCGTCCTCCCACCGGTGAAGAAGCTGCTGGACAAGGCGACCTGGAAGTTCCACTGGCCCGGGCTGGACGTGGCCGGGCCGAACGGGAAACCGGTGTCCGGCAACACCTTCTCGCTGCCGTTCCTCAACACCGGCGGCACGCTCGTGCTCATCGCCGGCGTGCTGACGGCGGTGATCCTGGCCGTCCCGGCGAGCGGCACCGCGCAGGAGTGGCTGGCCACCGTCAAGGAGCTGCGGTTCGCGATCCTCACCGTCACCGGGGTGCTCGCGCTGGCCTACGTGATGAACCTGTCCGGCCAGACTCCCGCGATCGGCACGTTCATCGCGGCGGCCGGCGCCGGGCTGGCGTTCCTGTCGCCGGTGCTGGGCTGGTTCGGCGTCGCCGTCTCGGGTTCCGACACCTCGGCGAACGCGCTGTTCGGCGCGCTGCAGGTGACCGCGGCGACCAAGACCGGCCTGCCGGCGGACCTGCTGGCCGCGGCCAACAGCTCCGGCGGCGTCCTCGGCAAGATGGTGTCGCCGCAGAACCTCACGATCGCCTGCGTGGCCGCGAACCTGCCCGGTGAGGAGGGCAAGCTGCTGCGGAAGGTGCTGCCGTGGAGCCTGGGGCTGCTGCTGGTGATGTGCCTGATCGTGCTCGGGCAGAGCACGCCGGTGCTCAGCTGGATGCTGCCATGACCCCGGCCGAGGCCGCGACGCGCTTGGCGGAGCGGTTCCAGCTCCACCAGCCGTGCACGACGAGCCCGGCGAACACGATGTAGATCGCGGCCGAGAAGTACAGGCCGGAGGAGATCTGCAGCGGCACGCCGATCGCGTCGACGACCAGCCAGACCAGCCAGAACTCGACGAGCCCCGCGCCCTGCGCGCCGAAGGCGACGAGGGTGCCGACGAAGATCGCGGCGTCCGGCCACGGCGCCCAGGAGGCGTGCAGCGCGTCCAGGACCAGCGCCATCACCGTCGTGCCCACGACGAACGCGCCCAGCATGGCCAGCCGTTCGGCGAGCCGGCCCGAGCGGACGACGACGCCGAACACCGGGTCCTTGCGGCGCGTCCAGGCCCACCAGCCGTAGAGCGAGATGGCGAGGATGGCGACCTGCCGGGCGGCGAGCCCGCCGAGGTGCGCGGAGACGTAGACGGCGAACAGCAGCACGGTGGCCCCGACCTGCACGGGCCACGTCCACAGCGTGCGACGCTGCGCGAGGAACACGACCGCCAGCGCGAACACCTGCCCGGCGAGCTCGGCGATCGAGATCCACTGGCCCAGCACGGTGATTCCGTGGTGCAGCAGGAAGTCCACGGCACGCCCCTTTCGTCCTACCGCTCCCAACATGCTCCGCGGGAGGCGAATTCCCTAGGGAGTGTGAGGGGCGGAACATCCCACCTCGTGGACGTCCCCGACGCGCAGCGCGCCGCCGCGGACCACGCGCGCCTGCACGCCGAACGTCACGCCGTTCACCTCGGAGATCGTCTTCAGCAGCCCGGGCGCGGCGGGCAGCCCGCCGGCCGGCAGCCCGACCATCACGCAGCGGACGGCCTTGCGGAGCACCTCCAGCTCGACCTCGCCGATCCGGAGCCGCTCCCCCACCCAGGCTTCTTCGGGGAGCCCGGGCGCCGGGCCGGTGTCGAGCAGCAGGTTGGCCCGGAAGCGCCGCTCGTCGAGCGCGACACCCGGCGTGCGCTCGGCCAGCCAGGCCAGCGACGACGTCGTGACCAGGTGGACGGCGGCTTCGTCGTGGTGCGGGAGCTCGCCTTCCACCACCAGCCTGACGCCCGGGAAGTCCAGCGCGGCGGCGAGCTCGGCGTGCACGCCGCCGTCGTCACCGCGCAGCACGCGCCCGTCCGGGAAGGTCAGCACCGGGACGTCGCCGTCGTAGCGGGCGGCGAACGCGGGCAGCCCCGGCATCCGCCGGAACCGGGTGGAGTTCTTGCCGCTGCCGAACTTGCCGCCGGGATCGTGGACCGCGTAGAGGCGGTCGCCGTCGAGGCCGCGCTCCCCGACCGCGACCTCGGTCAGCCGCTCCCCCGCCATCGACTTCACCGGATAGCGCCAGAGCGCCGCGACGACCCCCATCGCTCCAGGGTATCGGCCGCCCGCCCGTCTTGAATGGGTCATTCAGGTCTTCGGAGGTCTTGAATGACCCATTCAAGACTCGCCTGAACGGGAGCTTCCTCCTCCACCAAGCCCGAACGGAGTCGCGGGCCTCCCCCTGACGCAGTGAAAGACCCTTTCACCGCGTCCGACGCGGTGAAAGACTCGTTCATGACGTCGCCTGCGGCGCCTGGACCGGCAGGAGAAGGCCAGGAACGCGGGAACGGGCCCGGCGGCTTCCTCGTCCGCCGGGCCCGTTCCCGTTTTCACCGCTGCCGGATCAGACCGGCGGACGCGGGGTGCCCGCCGGCGGCGTCGGGGTGTTGTCCGCACCCACCGGCGTGCGCGGGCGCGCGGCGGTGCCCATCTCGCCGGTGCGCTGCTGCGGCGTCTCCAGCTGGTGCTCCATGTTCGCCATCCAGCCGCGCCAGCGGTCCTGGGCCGGCTTGATCAGGCCGCCGCCGAAGCCGACCACGATCACGCCGCCGATCGTGGCGAGGACCGCGATCAGGACCGGGCCGGTGATCGCCGTCGCGATGTTCACCTGGCCGAGGGCCGCGATGATGCCGAACGCCATGATCAGCCAGTAGGCGCCGATCGAGAGCGGCCGCGCCGCGCCCCGGCCGGACAGCGCCGACGCGACGACGTCACGCACGACCTTCGCGATGGCCGCGGCCACCACGACGAGCACGAGCGCGACCACGATCCGCGGCAGGAACGCGATGATGTCGTTGAGCAGCTGGCTCACCGGGTTCGTCGGCCCGAACACGCCGAACGCCAGCTGCAGCGCGATCAGCAGGACGAAGTAGTAGACCAGTTTCACGAGGATCCCGGCCGCGTCGATCTTCTGGCTGCCGACGCTGCCGGAAAGCCCGGTCTTCTCGACGAGTTTCCCGAACCCGACCTTTCCGAGGACGAGCCCCAGCGCTTTCGAGATCGCCTTCGCGATCAGCCAGCCGATCAGCAGGATGATCAAGAATCCCACGAGTTTCGGGACGAACGTGGCCACCAGGTTCCACGCCTGCCCGAGCCCGTCCTTCAGTTGCTGGCCCATATGACTCCCTCCACGGGTTTTGCGCCCGAATCTCCACCCGCAGATTCGGGGTGGTGCCGCTGTGTTGCACCGGATCGTTGATCAGGTACCCAGCGACGGCAACTCGTGCGCCCCACGATCGAGTGAGACGACTGGCGCGGAAAGATCACCCCTGGCCATACTGGTTCTACCGGTGGGGACCGGGGAGACGAGGCCGTCCGGCGCAGCGTAAACCGCGAGCGCCGGGCGGCCTCGAGCATTTACCGGGCTCCCTCGAGCATCGTGAAGATGCTCGAGCGTCTGGAAGGCAAAAGTGTTCCGGCCCCCGGACACCGAAGCGTCCGAGGGCCGGATGAACAATCGGCGAACCTCAGGCGGCGCGCAGGGCGTCGCGCAGTTTCACCTTCGCGCCGCTGCGCATGACCGCGTTCCGGTAGATCCGCGCGGCGAGCCAGATCAACCCCGGGATCATCAGCACCACGAGCCCCACCGACAACACGGCTTCCCAGACCGGGACCCCGCCCATCGCCAGCCGCATCGGCATCAGCGTCGGGGCGAACACCGGAATCACGGAAAGCACCTCGACGAACGTGTTCCCCGGGTCCGACGGCAGCACGGAAATGCCGACGACGTACCCGGCGATGACGAACATCAACGCGGGCATCGTCGCGCCGCCGACGTCTTCCTGGCGCGAAACCAGCGCGCCCAGCGCGGCGAACACGATCGAGTACATGAAGAACCCGAGCAGGTACCACACGATCAGCCAGACGACCGTGCCGACGGCGGCCGAAACGGAAATGGTGAGCACGCCGGACGCCAATCCGGCGATCACCCCGCCGGCCCCGATCACCAGCATCTGGATCAGCCCGACCACGCCGATGCCGAGCACCTTCCCGGCCATCAGCTGCCACGGCTTGATCGTCGACAGCAGCAGTTCCACGACCCGCGACGTCTTTTCCTCGACCACGCCCTGCGCCACGCTCTGGCCGTTGATCATCAGCGAGAGGTAGATCAGGATGCCCGCGGCGATGCCGAGCACCAGCTGCTGGCCGTTGTAGTCGTACGGCTGCTCCAGCGGCGGGTCCTCGATGAACTTCGCCGAGGCGATCGCCGCCTCGAACTGCGCGGGGTTCCCGCCCAGCGCGGTGATCTGCTGGTCGAGCGCGACCTGCCGGGACAGCAGCTGCAGGACGTTCGCGAGCTTGCCGTCGAGGTCCTTCTTCACCTGGACGTGCACGGTCTTGCCGTCGCCGGTGAGCAGCGCGTCGATCGAGCCGTCGGCCAGCTTGGCGCGCCCGGCGGCCTCGTCGGCGACCTGGGTGACGTCGATCTTCTCGTCGACGGCCTGGCCACCGGCCTTCAGCGACGCCGAGAGCGGCGCGGTCGCCGGCGTGTAGCCGACGGTCGAGTCGGCGCTGCCGCCGCCCGAGATCAGCTTGATCAGCACGATGCCGACCACGATCAGCAGCAGCATGACCACGGTGGTGACGCGGTAGGCCTTCGACTTGACGCGGGTGCCGATCTCGCGCGAGGCGACGAGGCCGACCGCGCTCATCGGGCTCATCCGCACGTCCGGGAGCGGCGTGCTCATGCGGGAACCTCCTCGGTCGTCACGACGGAACGGAACAGGTCGGCCAGCGAAGGCTGTTCGCGCGCGAACTCGCGCACCGGCCCGGAGGCCAGCGCCGCCTTGAGGACGTCCTGGTCGTCGGCGTCCTCCCCCAGCTCCAGCTCGGTGACCGTGCCCTTGCGGCCGAGCACCCGCACGCCCGGGACGCCGTCGGCCCAGCCGTCACCGGCTTCGGGGACGTCGACGCGCAGCCGCACGGCGCCGCCGGAGCGCAGCTCGCCGACCGTGCCGACCTCGACCATCTGTCCACTCCGGACGATCCCGACGCGGTCGCACAGCCGCTCGACGAGGTCGAGCTGGTGGCTGGAGAACACGACCGGCACTCCCTCGGCGGCCTTTTCCTTGAGCACCGCGCTCATCACGTCGACCGCGACCGGGTCGAGGCCGGAGAACGGCTCGTCGAGCACCAGGATCCGCGGCTCGTGCACCAGCGCCGCGGCCAGCTGGACGCGCTGCTGGTTGCCGAGGCTGAGCTTCTGCACCTCGTCTTCGCGGCGGGCGGCGACGCCCAGCCGTTCGGTCCACTTCTCCGTCGACGTCCGCGCCTCGGCCGCGGACATGCCGTGCAGCCGCGCGAGGTAGGTCAGCTGCTCGGCGACCTTCATCTTCGGGTAGAGCCCGCGTTCTTCGGGCATGTACCCGATGTGGCGCCGCGTTTCGTGCGTCACCGGCCGCCCGTCGTAGCGGACTTCGCCGGCGTCGGCCGACAGCACACCGAGCGCGATGCGCATCGTCGTGGTCTTCCCCGCCCCGTTGCTGCCGACGAACCCGAACAATTCGCCCGGCCGGACGTCGAAGGTCATTTCCCGCAAAGCGACCACGTCGCCGTAGCGTTTGGAGATCGCGTCGATCTCTAAACCGGTCATCCCGGTCCCCCATTCTCTTGTGTTCCCCGGTGCCCGCGATCCTAGGCAGTACGTGCACGCACCGCATAGCGTCCGGCGTTGCCACCGGGGGCTACGAAAGTTGCGGAGCACGTAGGATCGCGTCAGCCATGGATGGAACCCCCACGCCGCGCCGGGTGCCGAAGCACCACGGACTGTCCGCGAAGACGCTCCGGCGGCTCGAGCACGCGTCCGGCAGCCTGGCCAGCGCCAGCATCGCGGTGATGGAGCAGCGGCTGACCTGGTTCGCCCGGCTGCCCGCCGACCAGCGCGCGAGCGTGCTGCTGATCACCCAGGCCGGCGCCGCCGGGTTCGTCAGCTGGCTGCGAGACTCGGAGGAAGCGCTGAAGCTGACGACCGAGGCGTTCCGCGACGCGCCGGCCGAGCTCTCCCGGTGGATCAGCCTGCGCCAGGCCGTCGGCATGGTGCGGCTGGCGATCGAGGTTTTCGAAGAGCAGCTGCCCGATTTCGCCGCGAGCGAAGGGGAACGCGCGGCGCTGATCGAAGGAATCCTGCGGTACGGCCGGGAAATCGCGTTCGCGGCGGCCAATTCCTACGCCGCCGCCGCGGAAGCGCGCGGCGCGTGGGACGCCCGGCTGGAGGCGCTGGTCGTCGACGGCATCGTCCGCGGCGACGCCGAGGAGTCGGTCCTTTCGCGCGCCACGGCGCTGGGGTGGGACCCGACCGCGGCGGCGACCGTCCTGGTCGGCAACCCGCCGTCGGACGACCCGCCCGCCGTGGTGTTCGAGGTCCGCAGCCGCGCCGCCCGCGTCGGCCGCCCGGTGCTGCTCTCGGTCCAGGGCTCGCGGCTGGTGGTCGTGGTCGGCGGGCCGACCGACGGCGGGGTGAAGGAGCGGGAAATCCTGGCGCGCATGTCGGTCGCGTTCGCCGAGGGCCCGGTGGTCGCCGGCCCGACGGTCCCGTCGCTGGCCGAAGCCCACCACAGCGCGACGGAGGCGCTCTCCGGGCTGCGCGCGGTGGTCGGCTGGCCGAACGCGCCCCGGCCGGTCCGGTCGGAAGACCTGCTGCCCGAGCGCGCGCTGTCCGGGGACGCCGAGGCCGAGCGCCTGCTGGTGGACTCGATCGCGCGCCCGCTGGAGGAAGCGGGCCCGACGCTGCAGCGCACGGTCGAGGCGTACCTGGAGAGCGGCGGCGTGCTCGAGACGTGCGCGAAGACGCTGTTCGTGCACCCGAACACCGTCCGGTACCGGTTGCGGAAGGCGGCGGAGCTGACCGGCTGCCAGCCGACCGACCCGCGGGACGCGCTGGTGCTGCGGATCGCGTTGACGGTGGGCAGGCTGGCCCGCGCCCGCGGCCTCTGGTGAGGGCCGCGTCACGTGATGGACTTAACAGCGAAAGGTGATTGAACCCGACAAGGCATCCGGGTTACGCGCGAGCTTCTCCGGCGCGTCTTTGGAGGGTTCCGACAAAGACGCCGCGTAGACACTGTGAGCGTCGGCATCCCGGGAAAGCACCCTCGCCGTGTTGTCTTAGAGGGTGACAGCAGCAGTCCTCGCTCCCGGTCAGGGGTCCCAGGCCCCCGGCATGTTCACGCCCTGGCTCGACCTCGACGGCGCGCGCGAGCGCGTCGCCCAGTGGTCCGACCGCGCCGGGCTCGACCTGCTCCACCTCGGCACCGAGGCGGACGCGGACGAGATCCAGGACACCGCGGTCGCGCAGCCGCTGATCGTCGCCCTCTCGCTGCTCACCTTCGAGCACCTGCAGGCCACCGCCCCGGTCGCCGAGGACGCGCCGGTCGCCGGCCACTCCGTCGGCGAACTCGCCGCGGCCGCGATCGCCGGCGTGCTGAAGCCCGAGGACGCCGTCGCGCTCGCCGCCGTCCGCGGCGCCGAGATGGCGAAGGCCTGCGCGCTCGAACCGACGTCGATGGCCGCGGTCATGCTCGGGGACCCCGAGCAGGTCGTCGCCTGGCTGGAAGAACGCGGCCTGACCGCCGCGAACCGCAACGGAGCCGGGCAGATCGTCGCCTCCGGCGCCGCCGACGCCGTCGCGAAGATCGTCGCCGAGCCCCTGGAAGGCACGAAGATCCGCGCCCTCAAGGTCGCCGGCGCGTTCCACACGCAGTACATGGCGCCCGCCGAAGAGGCGTTGCGCGCCCACGCCGCCGAGCTCACCCCGGCCGACCCCACCCGGCCGCTGCTGTCCAACGCGGACGGCACCGTCGTCACCAGCGGGGCCGAGTACCTGGAGCGCCTGGTCGCCCAGGTCACCCGGTCGGTCCGCTGGGACCTGACGATGGACGGCCTGGTCTCGCTCGGCGTCACCCGCACCGTCGAACTCGCGCCCGCGGGCACGCTGACCGGCCTGGTCAAGCGGCAGCTCAAGGGCGTCGTCACCACTACCACCGCGCTGAAGACGCCGGCCGAACTGGCCGCGCTGCGCCAGGAGGACGCCTCGTGACCGACCGACCGGCCCTGAGCCTCAACCCGGGCTCCCGCGGCAGCCGCGTGCTGGGCGTCGGCAGCTACCAGCCCGAGAAGGTCGTCACCAACGACGACCTCTCGAAGGTCATGGACACCAACGACGAGTGGATCCGGACGCGCGTCGGCATCATCGAGCGCCGCTTCGCCGACAAGGGCGAGCTGCTCACCGACATGGCGGTCGCCGCCGGCACCGCCGCGCTGGCCGACGCCGGGGTCGATCCGTCCGAAGTGGACACCGTCATCCTGCCGAACTGCACGATGCCGACGCCGATCCCGAACGCGGCCGCGCAGGTCGCCGCGCGGATCGGCATCCCGAGCCCCGGCGCGTTCGACCTCAACGCCGCGTGCGCCGGGTTCTGCTACGGCCTGGGCGTCGCCTCCGACCTGATCCGCGGCGGTTCGGCCAAAAAGGTCCTCGTGATCGGCGCCGAGAAGCTCACCGACTCGATCGACCCGACCGACCGCGCGAACGCGATCATCTTCGCCGACGGCGCCGGTGCCGCGGTCGTCGGCGCGTCCGACGAGCCGAAGATCGGCCCGGTTTCCTGGGGCAGCGCGGGCGACCTGGTCGACCTGATCGGGATGACCGAAGAGAAGTTCATCTACCAGGAGGGCCAGTCGGTCTTCCGGTGGGCGACCACCCAGATCGCGCCGATCGCCCTGCGCGCGCTGGAGGTCGCCGGGCTGAAGCCGTCCGATGTGGACGTGCTGATCCCGCACCAGGCGAACCTGCGCATCGTCGAGGCGATCGCGAAGAAGCTGCGGGCGCAGGGCGCCCGTGAGGACATGGTCGTCGCGGACGACATCAAGTACTCCGGCAACACCTCGTCGGCGTCCATCCCCCTCGCGCTGGACCACATGCGCAAGGCCGGGACGGCGAAGTCCGGCGACGTGGTGCTGGCGGTCGGGTTCGGCGCGGGCTTGTCCTACGCCGGGCAGGCGTTCGTCTGCCCCTGACCACCGTTACGCTCCCCGCGGGCAATTTCGCCCGCGGACCAGAGACCCCAGAAACACCGAGAAGGGAACTACCCCATGGCTGACAACGCTGAGATCCTCGCCGGCCTCGCCGAGATCGTCGAAGAGGTGGCCGGTGTGGCTCAGGACGACGTCACCGCCGAGAAGTCGTTCGTGGACGACCTGGACATCGACTCGCTGTCGATGGTCGAGATCGCCGTGCAGGCCGAGGACAAGTTCGGCGTCAAGATCCCGGACGACGAGCTCGCCAACCTCAAGACCGTGGGCGACGCCGTGAACTACGTTTCGGCCAACTCCAAGTAAGTCCTCTTCCCCTCCTTGAGGAGACTCCCATGAGCAACATCGACGTCGTGATCACCGGTCTCGGCGCCACCACACCGCTCGGCGGGGACGTGACGTCCACCTGGGACGGTCTGCTGGCCGGGCGGAGCGGGGTCCGGGCGATCGAGGCCGACTGGGTCGAGGAACTGCAGCTGCCGGTCAAGATCGGCGGTCAGCTGGCCGTCGATCCCTCGGAGGTCCTCCCGCGGGTGCAGGCCCGCCGGCTCGACCGCTGCGAGCAGGTCGCGCTGATCGCCGCGCGTCAGGCGTGGGCCGACGCCGGGTACAGCGAGCCGACCGACGAGCACACCGACGTCGACCCCGACCGCCTCGGCGTGTCGATCGGCACCGGCGTCGGCGGCCCGGTCACCCTGCTCACCCAGAACGATCTGTTGCACCAGCAGGGTCTCCGCAAGGTGTCGCCGCTGACCGTGCCGATGCTGATGCCGAACGGCCCGGCCGCGCACGTCGGCATCGACCTGAAGGCGCGGGCCGGCGTGCATTCGCCCGCTTCGGCCTGCGCTTCGGGAGCCGAAGGCATCGCGAGCGGGGTCGAGATGATCCGCTCCGGCCGCGCCGACGTCGTGGTCGCCGGGGGTGCCGAAGCGTGCATCCACCCGATCACGCTGGCCGGGTTCGCCCAGGCCCGCACGGTGTCCACGCGCAACGACGACCCGGGCGCGGCCTCGCGGCCGTTCGACGCCAACCGGGACGGCTTCGTCCTCGGCGAAGGTTCCGGCGTGGTCATCCTGGAGCGCGCGGACCTGGCGAAGGCCCGCGGGGCGCGCATCTACGCGACGATCGCCGGGCACGGCATCACCTCGGACGCCTACCACATCACCGGCAACCACCCCGAGGGCATCGGCCAGATCGCCGCGATGCGCGCGGCGATGAAGATGGCCGGCGTCACCGCGGCGGACGTCGGGCACGTGAACGCCCACGCGACGTCCACTGTGGTCGGTGACATCGGCGAGGCGGCGGCGATCCGCAACGCGGTCGGGGAACACCCGGTCGTGACGGCGCCGAAGGGCGCGCTCGGCCACCTCGTCGGCGGCGCCGGCGCGGTCGAGGGGATCATCACGATCCTGTCGCTCTACCACGGCATCGTGCCGGCCACGATGAACCTGACCGACCTGGACCCGCGGGTGCAGCTGGACGTCGTTTCGGGTGAGCCGCGCAAGGTCGAGCTGACCGCGGCGATCAGCAACTCGTTCGGCTTCGGCGGCCACAACACCGCCCTGCTGTTCACCCCCGCGGCCTGACGGACGCGAAAGAAAAGGGGCCCGGCTTCGGCCGGGCCCCTTTTTTTCGTCAGCACTTTTCGTGTTCGGGCGGCGGGCCCTTGTCGATCGAATCGATCTTCAGCGCCGCCTGCTCGACGACCATCGGCAGCACCAGCCGCCACTTGATGCACGGCTCCTGGAAGAACTGCGGGGCGTCCTCGGGGTTCTGCACGCTGGTGAACCCGACCAGGACCCGCAGCGACGAGCCGGAGCCGCGCTCGATCCGGTAGACGACGGCGTCCCGGTCCTTTGTGGTCCGGATGCCGTTCTTCCAGGCGGTGAGTGACTGTTCGGCCACCCGCTGTGCGCTGACCACGCTCGTCCACTGCTGGTACTGCTTGGTGTTGATGGCCGAGAAGTACGTCTCGATGACCCGGCGGACGGCGTCGGCCTGCGGGTGCGCCCGCGCGTCGTCGGTCATCCGCACGGCGTCCGCGGCGGCCGGCTCGCCACTGCCCGACGTCGACGGCGGCAAAACCGCGGCGGAGGTGTCGTCGGCCGACTGGTCGGGACGGCGGTAGAGCTCGCGCGCGAGCAGGCCGGCCCCGACGGTCACGGACAGCACGACGACCACGACGGGCACCAGCCAGCGCTGGCGAGAGCTGGGGGCGGGGGTGGTCACGCCGTGAGCGTACCGGCCCCCGTCCCGCGGCTACCCGACCTGGTGCAGCCAGGTCACCGGGGCGCCGTCCCCGGCGTGGCGGTAGGGCTCGAGCGCCTCGTCCCAGCTCGCGGCGAGGAGTTCGTCGAGCTTGTGCGCGAGGGACTCACCTCCGCGGGTCATGGCGACGAGGGCGCGCAGCTGGTCTTCGCCCACCACGATGTCGCCGTTGGCGCTGGTCCGCCCGTGCCACAGGCCGAGGCCGGGCGCGAAGCAGTACCGTTCGCCGTCGACGCCCGCGCTGGGCTCTTCGGTCACTTCGAACCGGATCATCGGCCACGCCTTGAGGGCGGACGCCAGTCTGGCGCCGGTGCCCGCGGGCGCGCGCCAACCGCATTCGGCGCGAAGCTGACCCGGACTGGCCGGCTGCGCCGTCCACTTCAGGTCAACGCGGGCACCCAGGGTGCCCGAAATGGCCCACTCGACGTGCGGACACACCGCAGACGGCGACGAGTGGACGTACACCACACCTCGGGTGCTGCCACGGGTGCTCACTGCTACCTCCGCTTGTTGCTCGACGAGGGACGTCTTCCCCTACGCCCTGACTCGAGCTGCGGAACGGCTTCAGTGCGGCTCCCGAATGCCGCCTCCGATGCGTTGAAGCACATTCTGCACCCCAACCGTGCTGTTTGGCCACATGAACACCACAAGTCACCCGGGGCACCACTTTCGGAGGGCACGCGGCCGCGTCGTCCCCGTGTCGCACGATGGATACGGCCACGCGCGCTAGCGTGATGACCCGGAACGACGAGCAGGGAGGGGTTTTCGGTGCGACTGGTGCGCCTGGAGCGGCAGCAGTCCCGGGTGGCGGACGACATCCGGGCGGCACTGGCATCCCTGGGCCGCGGCAGCACCGTGATCGGCGGCATCGCCCTGATCGGCGTCGGCACGGTGACGGACCGCCCGATCGAAGCGGTGGTCATCCTGCCCCACGGCGTGATCATCGTCATCGGCGTGGACCTCCCGGACCCGGCCCTGCGCCTGGAAGCCCCGCTGGGAGCGTCGTGGCGCGCGGACGGCTGGCCCCTGGTGGCCGACGACGACGCGGTCAACCCGGCCACGGAGGCCCTGGACGTCTCCCAGGCGTGCGAGCGGAAGATCGCGGCGGTGGTCCCGGGCACGGCCCCGGTGGGCACGATCATCGCGGTGGGCCCGTACGTGGAAACGGTCGACCAGCCGGCGAGCGACCTGGCCGGCCCGGTCCGCGTCCTGCACCCGACCCCGACGACGATGCTGGCGGCGACGGTCTCGCTGGCGACAGCGCACCGGCCCCGGTCGGTCGACCAGGTCCGGGCGCTGATCCGCGGCCTGGCCCCGGAGGCCCCGGAGTTTTCGGACGACATCCTGGTGGGCGAGGGTTTCAGCCGCTTCACGGACGACGCGCCCCCGGAGTCCCTTTGGGACAGCGGCCCGGAGGTCCCGAAGCAAACGGCGAGCCCGGCGGCCGCCGCCGGCCCGGCCGCGGCTTCGGCCCCGTCCGGCGTGTCCGATTGGCGGACCGCGACCCCGGTCCCGCCCCAGCCCCAGCCTGAGCCCGAGCCGGCCGAAGCGCCTGTCGCCGAGCCCGAAACCGCACTCGCTGACGCCACTGCGGCCCCCGAACCCGCGCTCGCCGAGCCCGCACCGGAGCCAGAACTCCTTCCGGCCGCCGAGCCCACACCCGCCGAGCCCGCCGCACCGCTCGCGGAAGCCGAAGTCGCGCCGGAGCCGGA
>NZ_JBEZDL010000024.1:0-107623 GCF_040648295.1 Amycolatopsis sp. NPDC049159 | reverse complement strand
CACTCCCACCGGCCGAACCCGCGCTCGCCGCACCGCTCGCGGAAACAGCAGTCGCGCCAGAGCCGGAACTCCCACCGGCCGAACCCGCGCTCGCCGCACCGCTCGCGGAAGCCGAAGTCGCGCCGGAGCCGGAACTCCCACCGGCCGAACCCGCGCTCGCCGCACCGCTCGCGGAAACAGCAGTCGCGCCAGAGCCGGAACTCCCACCGGCCGAACCCGCGCTCGCCGAGCCCGCCACACCGCTCGCGGAAGCCGAGGTCGCGCCGGAGCGGGAATCTCCCGCCACCGACGCCACGCCTGCCGAGGCCGCGCCGAACCCGCCCACCACCTCCGAAACCGCGGCCGCTCAGCCCACGCCGAACCCACCCGCCACCTCGGAAACCCCGTCTGCCGAGGCCGTGCTGAGCCCGTCCGCCGCTTACGGAGCCGTGCCCGAGCCTCCCACCGCCGAACCGGCAGCTGCCGATCCCGCGCCGGCACCTCCCGCCGCCGATACCTCGCCCGCCAAGCCCGCGCCGCAGCCGAAACTCCCCATCGCCGCCGAAATCTCGCTCGCCGAGGTCGCGTCGGCTCCGGACCTCGCGCTCGCGGACACCGAACGCACCGAAGTCCTCCCCCTCGCACCGCCGGTGTTCCCGGGCACCGAAGCACCGAAGTCCACCCGGCCGAGTGAGCCCGCACCGTCCACCCCGGACACCGAGCGCACCGAGCGCACCGACAAGCTCCCCCTCCCCGCCGCACGAACGCCCCAGCCCTCGCCGCAGCCGCGACCCCGACCCCAGCCCCAACCGGAAGAAACCTCCCGCACCGTCCGCTGGCTCCCCCTCGGCGCCATCGGCCTGCTGGTGCTCCTGGTCGTCGCCGCGATCGCCGTCGCCACCACCGGGGACGACACCGCCGCCGCGCCGACCGGGCCGCCCACGCCCGGTACCCAGCCGCCGCCGGCCAGTCCGAGCAACGCCGCTCCCGCGCAGAGCCTGCAGTTCGCCCTGCGCGCCGCCGACGCCGATCAGCGGTGCGCATCGCACGCCTTCGGGGACGCCCAAGCCAGCCTGCAGCGGACCAGCTGCTCCGGGGTGCGGCGCGCCAGCTACGCCGCGACCGTCGACGGGCGGCCCGGGGCCGTCACCGTCGGGATCGTCCAGTTCCCCGACGCCTCGCAGGCGGCCGCCTTCAAGGCCGTCGCGGACACGCCGGGCGGGGGCGGCATCCTCGACCTCGCCACCGAGACCGGCAAGTGGGGCGACACCGCCCCGCCGCGCTTCGAGAACGCCGCCTACGCCTCCAAGGTCGAAGGCACGTCCGTGCGGCTGGTGCAGGCCGTCTGGGCGCCGGGACCGTCCACTCCGGACGATCCCGGCCTCGGCCGCGCCGCGAAGGCGGCGCTCGACCTGCCCACGCAGTGACTCAGAGCCCGTAGGCCTCGAGCAGCCGCAGCCACACCTCGCTGATCGTCGGGAACGACGGCACCGCGTGCCACAGCCGGTCCAGCGGCACCTCGCCGACGATCGCGATGGTCGCCGAGTGCAGCAGCTCCGAGACGTCCGGACCGACGAACGTCACGCCGAGCAGCACGTTCCGCTCGGTGTCGACGACGATCCGGGCCTTGCCGGTGTAGCCGTCCGCGTGCAGCGACGAGCCCGCCACCGCGATGTCGATGTCCACGACCCGGTCGGCCGACCCCGGCCGCGCGTCCGCCAGCCCGACCGCCGCGACCTCCGGGTCGGTGAACACCACCTGCGGCACGGCGTGGTGGTCGGCCGTCGCGGTGAAGCGGCTCCACGGCTCCGGAGCCACTTCGGTCCCCGCCGCCAGCGCCGCCACCGTGTCGCCGGCCGCGCGGGCGCCGTACTTGCCCTGGTGGGTCAGCGGGGCGCGGCCGGTGACGTCGCCCGCCGCGTACAGCCAGCCACCGTCCACTGCGGACACCCGGCCGGTGTCGTCGACCTCCAGCGCGGAGCCCGCCTCGACGCCGAGCGTCTCCAGGCCGAGCCCGGCGGTCGCGGGACGGCGCCCGGTCGCCACCAGGAACTCGTCGACGACGACCGTCTCGCCGTCCTTCAAGGTCAGCTCGGTGCCGGCCGCCCCGGCGGCGACCCGCTCGACGCCCGACTCCGTGTGGACGTACACGCCGGCTTCGCGCAGCCCGTGCAGCACGAGGTCGCCGGCGAAGTGCGCGTTGCGCGGCAGCGGGCGCTCGCCGGAGATCACCAGGTGCACCTCGGAGCCGAGCGAGGCGAACGCCTGCGCCATCTCGACACCGACCACACCGCCGCCGAGGACGCCGAGCCGCGCCGGGACCGACTCCGCCGACGTCGCTTCGCGCGAACCCCACGGCCGGATCGTGTCGAGGCCCGGGATCTTCGGCGTGCTGGGCACGCTGCCCGTGCACACGATCACCGCGTGCCGCGCGGTCAGCACGCGGTCGCCGCCGACGGTCACCTCCCGCTCACCGGTGATCGCGCCGTGCCCGCGGACCGGTTCGATGCCGGCGCCGCGCGCCCAGTCGACCTGTCCCGAGTCGTCGCCCTTGCCGGTGAACCAGTCACGGCGCGCGAAGACCGCCGCCGGGTCGACCCGGTCGCCGACCGGCACGCCGGGCACACGCTTGGCGGCGGCGAGGAGGTTTCCCGGCCGCAGCAACGCCTTGCTCGGGATGCAGGCCCAGTACGAGCACTCGCCGCCGAAGCGTTCGTGCTCGACGAGGGCGACCTTCAGGCCGCCGCGAGCGGCCCGTTCGGCGGCCACCTCCCCCACCGGGCCCGCGCCGATCACCACTACATCAAAAGTCTGTGCAGCCATGGGTTCAGCGCACACCACCGCGCGGGATCGCGCAAGCCAGCGGCTATCCTCGTCAGGAAGCTGCAAGTTTTCCTCGGCGGTACCGGGTGCCGTCGGCCCGGTGCGCGCGAAGACCGGAGCACGGGAGGTTGTCGTGGCCAAGAACACGGCTGTGCGGGTGCTGGATGATCTGACCGGCGAGGCCGCGGCGGAGACGGTCGGGTTCGGGCTGGACGGCATCGACTACGACATCGACCTCTCCTTCGCCAACGCCGACGCGCTGCGCGAGCTCCTGCAGCGCTACGCCGACGCCGGCCGCCGCACCGGGGGCCGCAAGCGCCGTCCGCGGATCGTGCCGGGCGCCAAGCGGCCCCGTGCGAAGGCCGCGGTGAAGAAGACGACCGCCAAGACCACTGCCAAGACCACGAAGGCGGCGCCGAAGGCCGCGGTCAAGGCGAAGACGGCCACCGCGAAGGCCGAGCCGGCGAAGACCACCCGCACCCGGAAGGCGGCGGAGCCGAAGAAGACGACGCGCGCGACGACGCGGAAGGTGCCCGGCGTCACGTTTTCGGCCGCCGAGTAAGTCCACTGTAGACAGCGGTCAGGTCGCGCGCTGGGCGCCGTCCGCGTGCCACGACGGGTAGTGGTAGCGGGTGTGCAGCAACGCCCGCTGCCGCGTCCGTTCGGCCTCGGTCGGCGGGCGCGGCACGAAGGTCCCGAGGATCTGCGACGCCGCCGCCCGCACCGCCGCCTCGACCGCCGGGAAGCCGGGCCGGACGCCGTGCTCGGCCAGCGACGCGACCGGGCTGCGGTGCGAATCGAGGGGCCGCGGGTCCGCCGGCGCGCTCGTCAGGTAGCGCCCGACCAGCGCCGCCGACGTCTCGACCAGCAGCGTCGAGTGCGCCAGCAGCCCGGTCTTGGTGCGGAACACGGCGAACCCGCACAGCTTCGCGTCGCCGATGAACAGCCCGCGGTCGCCGATCCGCGGCACCAGGCCCAGCTGGTCGACGGCGGCGCTCATCACCTGGCCGAGCGCCTCCAGCGGCCGGTCGGCCGGCCCGGGCAGCACCAGGGTCACGTTCAGGTTGCCCGGGTCGTGGAACACGGTGCCGCCGCCGCTGGCCCGCCGCAGCACCGGGACGCCGTCGCGCTCGCACTCCGGAACGCGCACCTCGCGCGCGATCCGCTGGCCGCGCCCCACCACGACGCAAACCGGGTTGCGCCAGAGCCACAGGACCGGTGACTCGGGCGCAACCCGGAGGAGTGCTTCGTCGAACGCGAGGTTCTCGGCGGGGTCGGTGAACGCGGCACGCACATCCGACCCGGTCGTCATAACGCCTTGAGTTCCTCCACGATCTCGCCCACCGACGACTTGGCGTCCCCGAAGAGCATGCTGGTCTTCGGATCGTAGAACAGGTCGTTGTCGATACCCGCGAAGCCGGAGCTCATGCCGCGTTTCAACACGATCACGGACCGGCTTTCGTTGACCTTGAGGATCGGCATCCCGTAGATCGGCGAGCTCGGGTCGGTCTGCGCCGCCGGGTTCGTGACGTCGTTCGCGCCGATCACCAGCGCGACGTCGGTCTGGGCGAACTCGGAGTTGATCTCGTCCATCTCCTTGAGCTGCTCGTACGGCACGTCGGCCTCCGCGAGCAGCACGTTCATGTGCCCGGGCATCCGGCCGGCGACCGGGTGGATCGCGTACGCGACCGTGATGCCCTTCTTTTCCAGCAGCTTCGCCATCTCGCGGACGGTGTGCTGGGCCTGCGCCACGGCCATGCCGTAGCCGGGCACCACGACGACCTTGCTCGCGTACGCCATCTGGATCGCCGTGTCGGCCGCGCTGGTCGAGCGCACCGGGCGCTCTTCCTTCGTCCCGCTGCCGGCCGAGACCGCCGGGCCGCCGCCGAAGCCGCCCGCGACGATCGCCGGGATGGACCGGTTCATCGCCTTGGCCATCAGGTTGGTCAGGATCGAGCCGGACGCGCCGACGATCATGCCCGCCACGATCAGCGCCGTGTTGTCCAGCGCCAGGCCCATCGCCGCGGCCGACAGGCCGGTGAAGGCGTTGAGCAGCGAGATGACGACCGGCATGTCCGCGCCGCCGATCGGCAGCACGACGGTCAGGCCGAGGATGCCCGCCGCGACGAGCAGCCCGACGATGAGCAGCCAGGAGTCGCCGCCGGCGATGATGGCCACCGCGCAGGCGAGCGCGACCAGCAGGAGCAGCGCGTTGACCGGCTGCTGCAGCTTGCCCATGCTGATCGGGCGGCCGCTGATCAGTTCCTGGAGCTTGCCGAACGCCACGTTCGAGCCCCAGAAGGAGATCGACCCGATGATCGCGGCGAACAGGGACGCGATCGCGATGTAGGCCGGTTCGTGCGCGTAGCCGTCGGTCGAGTTGAACTCCACCCACGCGATGAGCGCGACCGCGCCGCCGCCGACGCCGTTGAACAGGGCCACCATCTGCGGCATTGCCGTCATCTTGACCTTGCGCGCCGACGGGACGCCGACCACCGCGCCGATCGCGACGCCGAGGACGATGAGCAGCCAGTTGCCCATGCCCGGGGTGAGCAGGGTGGCGAGCACCGCGATGCCCATGCCGACCGCGGCGATCCAGTTGCCGCGGACGGCGGTGCGCGGGCCGGTCAGGCCCATCAGGCCGTAGATGAAGAGCGCGAACGCGATGATGTAGAGGATCGCGACGAAGTCGGTCACTTCTGCTCCTCCTCATCGGCGGGAGCGGGCTTCTTGCCCTTGAACATCGACAGCATCCGGTCGGTGACCAGGAAGCCGCCGACGACGTTGATCGTGCCGAAGGCGATGGCGATCACCAGCAGGATCTTGTTGAAGACGCCGTCGACGCCGAGGCCGAGCACGACCAGCCCGCCGAGCAGCACGATGCCGTGGATGGCGTTGGTGCCGGACATCAGCGGCGTGTGGAGGGTGTTGGGCACCTTGGAGATGACGGCGAAGCCGACGAACCCGGCGAGCACGAGCACCGCGAGGTTCTGCACCAGGGGACTCATGCCGGGCTCCCTTCGCGCCCGGCCACGCAGGCACCGGCGACGATCTCGTCTTCGAAGTTCAGCTCCAGCGCGCCTTCCTTCGTCACCAGCAGCTCCAGCAGCTCGGTGACGTTGCGCGCGTACAGCTCGCTCGCGTGCGAAGGCATTTCGGCGGGCAGGTTGAGCGGGGACGAGATGGTGACGTCGTGCTCCACGACGTCCTCGCCCGGCTTGGTCAGCTCGCAGTTGCCGCCGGTCTCGCCCGCGAGGTCGACCACGACCGACCCGGCGGGCATGCCCTTGACGGCGTCCGCGGTGACCAGCGTCGGCGCCTTGCGGCCCGGCACCAGCGCCGTGGTGATCACGACGTCGAACTTCGTGATGGCCTCGGTGAGCCGCCGCTGCTGCTCCTCGCGCTCCTCGGCCGTCAGCTCGCGGGCGTACCCGCCTTCGCCGACCGCTTCGATGCCGAGGTCGAGGAACTGCGCGCCGAGCGACTTGACCTGCTCGGCGACCTCGGGCCGCACGTCGTAGCCGGTGGTCTGCGCGCCGAGCCGCTTCGCCGTCGCGAGCGCCTGCAGGCCGGCGACACCGGCGCCGAGCACCAGCACCTTGGCCGGCGGGACCGTGCCCGCCGCGGTGGTGAGCATCGGGAAGAAGCGCGGGAGCTTCTGCGCCGCGAGCAGCACGGCGCGATAGCCGCCGATGCTGGCCTGCGACGACAGCGCGTCCATCGCCTGCGCGCGGGAGATCCGCGGGATCGCCTCCATCGCGAACGCGCGCAGGCCCGCTTCTTCGAGCTTCGCGAGCCCCTCCGGGTTGCCGCGCGGGTCGAGGAAGCCGACGAGCACGGATCCCCGGCTCAGCTTCGCGACTTCCTCCGGCGCGGGCGCGTTGACCTTCACGACGATCTGCGCGCCCCACGCGTCGCCGAGTTCGGCGCCCGCTTGGGTGTACGCGTCGTCACTCAGGTGCGCCCTGGCCCCGGCACCCGGTTCGACGACCACGCGCAGCCCTCGCTGCGCCAGCCGCCCGACCAGTTTGGGCACCATCGCCACCCGGCGCTCCCCCGGGCGTGACTCGGTCACCACACCCACGGTGAGCTGCTGACTCTGTTCGCTGTCCGTCACACGACCTCCTCATCGGCGAGGCACGGTCCGAGGGTTGTACCACGCCGGACCGACAGTCCCCAGTGACGTGAGTCGCAAGTCTCGGGGTTCTGCCGGGAAATACGAACGTCGTGCGGGAAACGTTCAGCGAGTTTTCCAGTGCGGGATGCCGAGCAGGATCAACCGCAGCCGTTTTTCCGCCGTTCCGGTGATTTTCGCGTCTTCACCTGGGCGGGCTTCCAGCAGTTCGACGGTCGTCGTGATCATCACGGAAACGATCAAGTCGGCCAGCATGTGCAGGTCTTCGGTGCTCCACGACCGCAGCGGCGCGAACCGGGCCAGGTCGATCGCCAGATCGCCGGAGAACATGCGCAGTTCGACGGCGATGGCGCGGGCGAGCGGCCCGCCGCCGTAGCGCTCGCGGGTCAGGAACCGGAAATGGTCCTCGTTCGCGCGCACGAATTGGTGCACGGTGGCCACCGAGGCGCTGATCATCCCCTGGTAGGTGTCCGGGTCGGTGCGGGCGGAGCGCATCATGCCGCGCAGCGTCCGCGTCGCTTCTTCGACGAGCGCGACGCCGAGTTCCTCCATCGTGGCGAAGTGCCGGTAGAACGCCGTCGGCACCAGGCCCGCGCCCTTCGCGACCTCGCGCAGGGAAAGCGTGGCGAACGGGCGGTCCGCCAGCAGGTCCAAGGCGGTGTCCAGCAACGCCTGGCGCGTGCGCTGCTTGCGCTCCTGGCGGCTCACCGGCTCCTCTGACACGTCCACCAGCGTACGGATGTCCACCGCGTTGCTCACGTCACATCCTCGCCTCTCCGCGTTGACAGCGGCTCCACTCCTGCAGTGCACTGTTCAGTGTACAGTCGTTCACTGTAATCGAGGAGGACGAGATGACGGCGCTCATCCCCCGGCGGGTGCGCAGCCTCGCCTCGCTGGCCGAGGCCCTGCTGACGCCGCACGGGATGGACCGGTACCTGGAGCTCGTCGACCCGATGCTGGTCCGCCGCGAGATCCGCGGGCTGGTCACGGCGGTGCGCAAGCAGACGCCGGACAGCGTCACCCTCACCGTGCGGCCGAGCCGCGCGTGGCCGGGCTTCACCGCCGGCCAGTACGTCCGCGTGCAGGTGGAGATCGACGGCGTCCGGCGCACGCGGTGCTATTCGCCGTGCGGTTCGCAGTACGACGGCGAACTGGAGTTCACGGTCAAGGAGCAGGGCCTGGTGTCCGGGCACCTCAACCGCGCGCTCGGCGTCGGCTCGGTCGTCAACCTGTCCACTCCGGACGGCGGCTTCACGTTGCCCGCCACCCGGCCGGAGCGCGTGCTGCTGATCGCGGGCGGCAGCGGCATCACGCCGGTGCTCGCCATGGCGCGCACCCTGGTCGACGAGGGCCACACCGGCGAGATCGTGTTCGTGCAGTACTCGAACGGCCCGGCCGACGCGCTCTACCGCACCGAACTGGCCGAGCTCGCCGCGCGGCACCCTGGCCTGCGGGTCGTGCACGCCCACACCCACACCGAGGGCGGCGAACTGCGCGGCTTCTTCTCCCCGGCGCACCTCGACCAGGTGGCGCCGTGGTTCCGCGACGCGGAGACGTTCGTCTGCGGCCCGAAGCCGCTGATGGACGCGGTGCGCGAAGAGCTCGGTGAACGCGTGCACACCGAAGAGTTCACGCCGCCGGCGTTGACCTTCGACACGGCGAACGCGGAAGGCCAGGTGCGCTTCAAGCGCAGTGGCCGGGAGTGCGCGAATTCGGGGAAGCCGTTGCTGGAGCAGGCCGAGGAGGCCGGGCTCTCGCCGGAGCACGGCTGCCGGATGGGCATCTGCTTCTCCTGCACCCAGCTCAAGACCGCCGGGCGCGTCCGCAACGCGCGCACCGGCGAGATCTCCGGCGACGAAGACGAAGAAATCCAGCTCTGCATCTCCGTCCCCGTCGGGGACGTCGAGATCGACGCGTGAGGAGACTGCCATGACGGGACTGCAGGACCGGCTGACCCCGGACCAGGTCGAGGAGTTCGGCCGCGAGCTCGACGCGCTGCGCCAGCGGATCGTCGACGACCTCGGCCAGGAGGACGTCGACTACATCCACAACGTCATCAAGACCCAGCGCGGGCTCGAGGTCGCGGGCCGGGCGCTGCTGTTCGCCGGGTTCTTCCCGCCCGCGTGGCTCGCCGGCGTCGGCGCGCTGTCGGTGGCGAAGATCCTCGACAACATGGAGATCGGCCACAACGTCATGCACGGCCAGTACGACTGGACGCGCGACCCGGCGCTGAGCTCGCAGCGCTTCGAGTGGGACACCGTGGCGCCGGCGGAGAACTGGCGGCACTCGCACAACTACATCCACCACACGTACACGAACATCGTCGACAAGGACCGCGACGTCGGCTACGGCATCCTGCGGATGGACACCGCCCAGAAGTGGCACCCGTACTACCTGGGCAACCCGGTGTACGCGACGCTGCTGGCGCTGTTCTTCCAGTGGGGCGTGATGCTGCACGACCTCGAGGTCGAGAACGTCGTCAAGGGCGAGCGGTCGTGGGCCGACAACGTGCCGGTCCTGAAGAAGATCCTGCGGAAGGCGTCCCGGCAGGTCGGCAAGGACTACGTCCTCTTCCCGCTGCTGACGGGTCCGCTGGCGCCGCTGACGTTCCTCGGCAACGCGACGGCCAACCTGACGCGCAACCTGTGGGCGTTCGCGATCATCTTCTGCGGCCACTTCCCCGCCGACGTCGAGAGCTTCACCGAAGAGGAGACGGCTTCGGAGTCGCGCGGCCAGTGGTACCTGCGCCAGATCCTCGGCTCGGCGAACATCTCGGGCAGCCCGCTGTTCCACATCATGAGCGGCAACCTGTCCCACCAGATCGAGCACCACCTGTTCCCGGACATCCCCGCGCGCCGCTACCCGCAGATCGCGGGCGAGGTGCGCGCGATCTGCGAGAAGTACGGCCTGCCGTACCACACGGGGCCGCTGCACAAGCAGCTCTGGTCGGTCGCCAAGAAGATCGTGAAGCTGGCTCTCCCGCAGACTTCGCCGTCGCCGACTACCGTGGAACCCGACCGGCAGCTCCGAGCAGCGTGAGGGTGACATGGTGGGCCAGTTCGAACGAGACAAGGACACCCTGCAGGTGATCACCGAATCGGCCGCGACGCACGTCGGCAACATAGCGTCGATCATCACCGGCGCGATCCGCGACATCGCCCGCGAAACGGGCGACTGGCTCACGGACGTCATCGAGATGCGCGAGGCCGCGCAGCGCGCCCGGGAGGACGACCCGGACACCCCGTGACCCGACGTTCGTGAAGGCCACCTCGAGGAACCCAGCGTTCCTCAAGGTGGCCTTCACGGCTTTCGCGGTCCGGAACTGTCGGTGGTCCCCGGTAGCGTGGAAGACGGGGGGCGCCCCCGCGGGCACCGCTCGTCCGCGCCGGCTTCCGCGATTTCCTCGGCCGGCCGCCGAACCGACCCGTCTGCGGACCACCGCTCCACGCCCCACCGCAACGGCAAGCGCGGCGCCCCGCGAGCCCGGTCATCCGCACCGGGCCACCTCCGCTCGCCGCGCAGGTCGCGAATGACTCATTCGCGACGCGAGCGAGCCGCCTCGCCGACCGCGGAGAGCCGGGCCCCGGACGTCATGAACGACCCTTTCACGTCACCAGACGCCGTGAACGACCCGTTCACAACATCCGAACCGGCCCCAACCCGGGCGCTTCCCCGAGTCCGCCCCGGGGGAAAACCGGATGGGCAACGCTCCCCACCCCGGCGAAACTGAACGCGTGACCAGCCTCGACCTGCCCCGTCCCCACCCGCTCCGCCGGGTCTTCGGCCCCCTCGCCGCGCGGGACTTCTGGGCCGAGTACGCCTGGCTGTGGCTCGCCGGCCCGCTCAGCCTGTTCGCCCTCTTCACCTTCGTCATCGTCGTCATCGCCGGCCTCTGGCTGACGCCGGTCCTGCTCGGCTTCCTCGTCCTCGCCGGCGCGCTCCTCTACGCCCGCGCCCTCGGCGCCGCCCACCGCGGCCTGGCGAAAGCCCTGCTCGGCGTCAGCGTCCCCGCGCCGCGCCGTCCCGAACTGAAGCCCGGGCTCTGGAGCTGGGTGAAGGCCCGCGTCGGCGACCCCGCGGGCTGGCGCACGGCCGGCTACCTGCTGCTGCGCCTCCCGCTGACCTTCGCCGGCCTGCTCGCCGTGGGCTCCGCGACGGTCTACGGCGTGGCCGCGTCGAGCTTCGCCCTCTTCTGGTTCCCGCTCGGCGAACGGGAGCTGCCGACCTTCGGCATCCGGGCCGACCACTGGGCGGGCGCGCTCGCCTGGTCCGCGTCGGGACTGCTGGTGCTCGTGGTGCTTCCGTGGGTGACCCACGCCTTCACCGCCCTCGACCGGCTGCTCGTCGTCGGCCTGCTCGGCGAACGCGTGCTGTCCGAACGGGTCCGCGACCTCGAGGCGAGCCGCGCGACCGCGGTCGAGGACGCCGCTCTCCGGCTGCGGCGCATCGAACGCGACCTCCACGACGGCGCCCAGGCGCAGCTCGTCGCGCTGTCGATGAAACTCGGGCTGGCCAAGGAAGAGCTGGAAGGCGCCGACCTGCCCCAGGTGAAGGAGCTGGTCACCGCCGCGCACGCCAACGCGAAGCAGGCGTTGACCGAGCTGCGCGACCTCGCCCGCGGCATCCACCCGCCCGCTCTGGACGCCGGGCTCGACGTCGCGCTCGCCACGCTCGTCGCGACGTCCGGGATCGACGCGCGGGTCACCGTGCACCTGCCGCGCCGCCCGCCGCCGTCGCTGGAGACGATCGTCTACTTCAGCGCCGCCGAGCTGCTCACGAACGCCGCGAAGCACGGCGGGACGACGTCCGTCGAAGTCACCGAGGAGCGCGACGTCCTCTGGCTGCGCGTGCGCGACGACGGGACCGGTGGCGCCCGGATCGTGCCGGGCGGCGGGCTGGCCGGCGTCGCCGAACGGCTGCGGACGGTCGACGGCGAGCTGGCCGTCACGAGCCCGGTGGGTGGTCCGACCGAAGTGATCGCACGGGTGCCGCTGCCCCGCTAGGGTCGCGGCATGCGGATCGTCATCGCGGAGGACTCCACCATCCTGCGCCAGGGTCTCGTCGAGCTGCTGACCTTCCGCGGCCACGAAGTCGTCGCCGCGGTGAAGGACGCCGACGCGCTGCGGACCGCCGTCGAGAGCCACACCCCCGACGTGTCCATTGTGGACATCCGGATGCCGCCGACGCACACCGACGAAGGCCTGCGGGCCGCGATCGCCCTGCGCGGTGAGCTCCCCGGCTGCGCGATCCTGCTGTTCTCCCAGTACGTCGAGACGAAGTACGCCGCCCAGCTGCTGGCCGACCGCGCCGGCGGCGTCGGCTACCTGCTGAAGGACCGCGTCGCGGAGGTGTCGGACTTCCTCGACGCGCTGCGCCGGGTCGCCGACGGCGAAACGGTGCTCGACCCCGAAGTCGTCAGCCAGCTGTTCTCCGCGACGCGCCAGACCGACGCGCTCGGCGGCCTCACCCCGCGGGAACGCGAAGTGCTGGGCCTGATGGCCGAAGGCCGGTCGAACTCCGCGATCGCGGCGAAGCTGTTCCTCTCGGCCGGTTCGGTGGAGAAGTACGTGACGTCCATCTTCGGCAAGCTCGGCCTGCCACCGTCCGAAGGGGACAATCGCCGGGTGCTCGCGGTGCTGCGCTACCTGGACTCCTGAGCCTTACGCTGGGAGTCATGTACTCCACCGAGATCGAGGTCCGCACCGGCTCCGAAGCCGTCGTCCACGACCTCACCCACGAGGCCGAGACCTTCCTGCGCGACGCCGACGCGACCGACGGGCTGCTGCACGTCTGGGTCCCGCACGCCACCGCCGGGCTGGCGATCCTGGAGACCGGCGCCGGCAGCGACGAAGACCTGCTGACCGCGCTCGACGAGCTCCTCCCCCGCGACGGCCGCTGGCGGCACCGGCACGGGACCCCGGGTCACGGCCGTGACCACGTGCTCCCGGCGCTGGTGCCGCCCTACGCGACGATCCCGGTGCTCGGCGGCGTGCTCGCGCTGGGCACCTGGCAGTCGATCTGCCTAGTGGACACCAACCTCGACAACCCGGTCCGCCGGGTGCGGTTCAGCCTCCTGGCGGGCTGAGCGGGCCGGCCACAGCGTCACCAGCAGGCCCGCGGCGAGCAGGGCACCCAGCACCCAGAGCCCGGTGGTGACGTCGGGCGCGCCCGGCACGCCCTGCAGCAGGCTGCGCAGTCCCTCGGCCGGGAAGCGGAACGGCGTCCACGACCACAGCAGCGCGCGGTAGGCCGGGTTCAGCAGCTCCGGCACCTGGCCGGCGACCGCAGGCGCGACCAGGTAGAGCGGACCGAGCACGGCCATCGCGCGCAGGCCGAGCAGGCGCAGCAGCCCGGCTTGCACCGCCGCGAACGCCGTCGCCGCGAGGAGGACGAAGCCGAGCACGCCGGCGTCCAGCGGGAGCGCGGAGTCCCACAGCGCGAAGAACCCGGCCACCGCCGCCGTGAGCAGCACGCCGACTGCGACGACCTGCAGGAACCGCGCTCCGGCGCCGATCTCGCGGCCGGTCCGCTTCGCCAGCTGCGTCAGGCCGAGGCCGGCGACCAGCGCGCCGATCCAGGTCAGCGCGGACGCGGCCAGCGGCGCGGTCCGCCCGGCCGGGCTCACCGGGTGCAGCACCTCCTGCTTCGGCGGCCCGGCCAGCGCGGTCGCGGCGCCGGTCAGCGCCTGCTGCGCGACCTGCGTGCCCGCCGGGTTGACCGCGCCCGACGTCACGACCGTGGCGACCGGGCCCGGCGCCAGTTCGAGCACGCCGTAGACCTTCTTGTCCGCCAGCAATTGCCGCGCTTCGGCCCGGGTCGCGACGGTCCAGGCGAGCTGGCCCCCGCCGTGCGCGGCGAGGCGCTGGGCGGTTTCGGGCGGTGCGGCGACGGCGACCGGGACGCCGTCGGGCGCGACGGTGGCCTGCGCGCCGAAGGTGAGGAACCCGAGCACCACCGCCACCAGCGCGCCGGCCGCGGCGGCGACCAGGGCGAGCGCCCCGGCGGGGCGCCGGACAGGACCGGTCATGACAACCTCCAGTTATTCGTCGCTTGTTGAATTCAAGCTACGATGTCCTCACCTCAGAAGTCAACACGTGTTGAATAGCGACCCCGGTAGCCTCGATCCCGTGACGAAGAAGCGGCTGGTGCTCTGGGACATCGACCACACCCTCGTGGACTTCACCGAGCTGGGTTCGGCCTGGTACGCGACGGCGTTCACCGCCGCGACCGGGGCCACCCTGCGCGTCAACCCGGTGTTCGGGGGCCGCACGGAGCTCGCCACGACGACCGACCTGCTCACCGCGAACGGCTTCGAGGCCGCGCCGGAGACGATCGAGGCGCTGTTCAAGGCCCTGGTCGCGGAGTCCGAACGCGCGGCGCACCGCTTCCCGGTGGAGGCCCGCGTGCTGCCGGGCGCGGCCGAGGCGCTGACCGCGTTCGCTGGGCACGACGGCGTCGTCCAGACGCTGGTCACCGGCAACCTGCCGGAGATCTCCCGGCACAAGCTCGCCGCGTTCGGCCTCCAGGAGCACCTCGACCTGGAGATCGGCGGCTACGGCACGCTCTCGGTGCACCGCCCGGACCTGGTCCCGCACGCGATGGGGCTGGCGGCGGCCAAGCACGGCACCGAGTTCGACGCCGACGAGGTCGTCGTCATCGGCGACACCCCCAACGACGTCAAGGCCGCGCTGGACAACGGCGCGGTCTCCGTCGCCGTCGCGACCGGCCACTTCTCCGCCGGGGAACTGTCCGCGGCGGGCGCGCACACCGTGCTGCCGGACCTGGCCGACACCGACGCCGTCCGGGCCGCCGTCCTCCGCTGACATCCTCCTGAGGAGGGGGAAACCCCTCAGTCGAAAGGACGACTCCCCTAGGGGAAATCTCGTCCCCATGCCCGATGTCCACGGGCGCCACCGCTCGACAGACTCTTCCCATGACTCAAACAGGGGCGGCGGGGAAGCTCGCCGGAGGGGGACGCGTCCGGGGGACCGTCGCGGTGCTCAGAGAGCGGCTGCCGTTCACCAGCAGCGTCACGGCCGCCATGCTCGTGCTCGCCGTCGCGTCCGGCGCGCTCTGGAGCGCGGCCGAAGACCGCGCGGCCTACCCGTTCATCGCCTACGGCCTGCCGTCGCTGGAAGCGGGCCGGTGGTGGACCATGCTCACCGGGCCGTTCTTCGCCGTCATCCCCTGGTACTACCTCCCGATGGTCGGCAGCTTCGCGCTCTTCGCCGGCTTCGCCGAGTGGCAGCTGGGCACGCGGCGGACGATGGCCGTGACCATCGGCGGCCAGCTCGCCTCCGTCCTCGTCGCCACCCAGTTCCTCGCGCTGTGCCGCAACTCCGGCTGGCTGTGGGCCGAGCGGGTCGCGGGCAGCCTCGACGTCGGGTTCTCCGGCGGCGCGCTCGCCGCGGTCGCGGTCGCCAGCGCGACGCTGCGGCCGCCGTGGGCGCTGCGGCTGCGGGCCGGGCTGTGCGTGTACGCCGGCGTCGCGATCGTCTACGTCGGCACCCTGGCCGACCTCGTGCACTTCTTCGCGCTGCTGCTCGCGATCCCGCTCGGCAAGCGGCTCGTCGGCCGGCACCGCGCCGAGGAAACGACGGGCCCGAACCTGCGGGAATGGCGGCTGCTGGCCGTCGCGGGGCTGCTGCTGCTCACCGTCGCCGAGATCGTAATGTTCCTCGTGCCGGGCGACGGCCCGTTCGGCTCGGCCGAGGGAGTTTCGCTGTCGGCGCCGGAGCTGGCGGTCCTGGTGGTGCTCGTGGTGCCGATGCTCAACGGGCTGCGCCGGGGTGGGCGCGTCGCGTGGCGCTGGGCCGTCGCGCTGTCGGCTTTCGTGACGCTGCAAGGGCTCGCCGTCGCCACGCTCGTCGGGCTGGCCGACGTCTTCGGCGGGGACTACGACACCGAGGGCCTGCCGCTGTTCTTCGTCGACAATCTCTTGTGGACGGTCGAGCTGGGCGTCCTGATCGCCGCCCGCCACGCCTTCCGCGTGCCTTCGCGACGCCGGCTGCGGCGCCACGCGCAGGGCCCGGGGCCCGCGCTGGCCCGCACGCTCCTGGGCCACCACGGCGGCAGCACGCTGTCGTGGATGACGACCTGGCCGCGCAACACCTACTTCGTCCGTGAGGACGGCCGGTCCTACCTCGCCTACCGGCGGCACGCGGGGGTTGCGGTCGCGCTCGGCGACCCGATCGCACCGGACGGCACCGCGGCGGCCACGGTCACCGAGTTCACCACGATGTGCGAGAACTCCGGCCTGGTGCCGTGCGTGTTCTCGGCGACGGAGGCCACCGTCGCGGCGACGCGCGAACAGGGCTGGCAGCACGTCCAGGTCGCCGAGGACAACGTGCTGGACCTCGAGGGCCTCGAGTTCCGCGGCAAGGCGTGGCAGGACGTCCGATCCGCGCTGAACAAGGCCGCCAAGCAGCAGATCGACTTCCGGCTGGTGCGCTTGGCCGACCAGCCGGAACCCATCCTCGCCCAGGTCCGGGCCCTCTCGGAGGAGTGGATCGCCGACAAGGGCATGCCGGAGATGGGCTTCACGCTCGGCGGGCTCGACGAGGCGATGGACCCGGCCACCCGGGTCGGCCTCGCGGTCGACGCGGAGGGCACCGTCCACGGCGTGACGTCGTGGCTCCCGGTCCACACCGGCGCGGGCAAGATCGGCGGCTGGACGCTCGACGTCATGCGCCGCAGCGCCCACGGCTTCCGCCCGGTGATGGAGTTCCTCATCGCCTCGGCCTGCCTGGCGTTCCGGGAAGAGGGCGCGCGGTTCGTCTCGCTGTCCGGCGCACCCCTGGCCCGCAGCGGCTCCGGCTCCGCGCGGCCGGTGGACCGGGCACTGGAGTCGCTGGGCCGCGTGATGGAGCCGTACTACGGTTTCCGGTCGCTGCACGCGTTCAAGGCGAAGTTCCAGCCGCGCCACGTCCCGCTGTACCTGGCGTTCCGCGACGAAGCCGACCTCCCCCGGATCGGCCTGGCGCTGAGCCGGGCGTACCTGCCGGACGTCCGCCTGCGGGAGCTGGCGAAGCTGGTCAGCAGCTCTCGGGCACGCTGATCCGCAGGGGGCAGCGGTCGAACGAGACGATGACGTGGTGGACCGCCTCGGCGTCGGCGACGGCCATCAGCACGGTGCCGTCGTCCTCGCCCGCCCCGGTCCACGCGGTGACCTTCGCCGCCTGCTCCTACCGCTCGCGCAGTTCCGGATCCGTGTGAGCCGTCTGTCCGCGTCACCGCCCATGCGAGCGGCTCGCCGAATTCCGGCTAGCGGTAGGTGGTCGGCGGCGGAGTCGTCGTGCCGCGGTCCGCCGCCGGCACGAACCGGTAGCTCCGCACGATCCCGACCAGGTCGTCACGCACCGAAGGGCCACCCCGGTCGCTGTCCGCGTACGCCACCACGATCCCGGCCGTCCCCGAGTCCCCGCCGAACGCCATCGCCGCCACGAGCGCGTGCTTCGCCGCGCACTCCCCCGTTTCCGTGGGGACGACTTCCGCGACGACGATCCGCGCCGGCGCTTTCGTCCCGTCGGCCTTCGTGAGCTGCGCGTCGGTCCCGGCGCCGGCGGTCACCGCGGCAAGCGGACCGTCGACCGGGCTGAACGCGCTGACCCCGACGTCGGTGACCGCCTTCCGGGCCGCCGCGTCGAGATCGGTCAGCGGCTCCGTGGACACGCCGGCGCCACCGAGGTCGCTGGTGCCGCAGAAGTGCTCGCCCAGGAACGCGCTCGTGATCAGGCGGAGCCCCGGGATCGCGCCGGTCTGCTCCCAGCCGTGCAGCGTGCCGGGCTCGGGCTTCCAGTTCGGCGGGACGTCGTAGGCGTAGGAACCGTCGCGGCCGGCCACCGACTGCCAGCCCGTGACCGCCGGCGGAACCGCTGCGCGCGGCAAGGGCGTGACCACCACCGGCGAACGCGGCGACGGCGTCGAGGACGCGTCATGCGGCTTGCCGACGCCCAGCGCGTTGAGCACCCCGGCGACCAGCGCGATGAACACCAGGCCGAACCACGGCGCCCGCCGCCACTTCAGCGGCTTCGCGGCCGGGCGGATCCGCTTCGGCCGCGCGCGCTGGACCTCCGGCGCGTCCGCGGGTTCGTAACCGCCGAACCCGCGGAGCGCCGCGTTGTCCTCGTACCCCGGCGTCGGGTCGTCGGATCGCCGGTGGAACCGGGCCATCAGGACCGGACGAGCTTCACCAGGTGCTCGACGACGGCGTCGACCGCGATCTCCTCGCGCTCGCCCGTCCGCCGGTCCTTGACCTCGACGACGCCGTTGGCCAGGCCGCGCCCGACCACGAGGATGGTCGGCACGCCGACCAGCTCGGCGTCGGCGAACTTGACCCCGGGCGTGGCCTTGCGGTCGTCGAGGATGATCTCCAGACCGGCGTTGTCCAGCTCGGCGGCGATCTTCTCGGCGCCGGCGCGCACCGCGTCGTCCTTGCCCGCGATGACGACGTGCACGTCGAACGGCGACACCTCGCGCGGCCAGATCAGGCCGAGGTCGTCGTGGTTCTGCTCGGCGAGCACGCCGACCAGCCTCGAGACGCCGACGCCGTACGAGCCCATCGTGATCCGGATCGGCTTGGAGTCCGGGCCCAGCGCGTCCAGCTCGAACGCGTCCGCGTACTTGCGGCCCAGCTGGAAGATGTGCCCGATCTCGATGCCGCGCGCGGCGACCAGGGTGCCCTGGCCGTCCGGCGACGCGTCGCCCTCGCGGACCTCGGCGGCCTCGATCGTGCCGTCCGGGGTGAAGTCGCGGCCGGCCAGCAGGTCGACGACGTGGTGGTCGACCTTGTCGGCGCCGGTGACCCAGGCGGTGCCGGAGACGATCCGGGGGTCGGCGAGGTAGCGCACGCCGTTGTCCTGCAGCGCCTTCGGGCCGATGTAGCCCTTGACCAGGAACGGGTTCTTCGCGAAGTCGGCCTCTTCGAGCAGCGCCACCTCGGCGGGCTCCAGCGACGCTTCGAGGCGCTTCATGTCCACTTCGCGGTCACCCGGGACCGCGACGCAGACCAGGTCCCACTCCTTCGCGCCCGGCTGGCGCGTCTTGAGCATGACGTTCTTCAGCGTGTCCGCGGCGGTGAACTCGCGGCCGAGCCCGGCCGCGTTGAGGAAGTTCACCAGCGACTCGATGGTCGGCGTGTTCGGCGTGTGGTGCACCTGCGCCTCGGGGCGGCCCTCGATCGGCTGCGCGGGCGGCGGGGGCGTCACGACGGCTTCGACGTTCGCTGCGTAGCCCGAGTCCGTGCTGCGGACGTAGGTGTCCTCGCCCGTCTCGGCGACCGCGAGGAACTCCTCGGACGCCGAGCCGCCCATCGCGCCCGACGTCGCCTTCACGACGACGTACTCGAGTCCGAGGCGGTCGAACAGCTTCGTGTAGGCGTCGCGGTGGGCCTGGTAGGAGCGCTCCAGACCCTCGTCGTCGAGGTCGAAGGAGTAGGAGTCCTTCATGACGAACTCACGGCCGCGCAGGATGCCGGCGCGGGGGCGCGCTTCGTCGCGGTACTTGGTCTGGATCTGGTACAGCGTGACCGGGTAGTCGCGGTACGAGCTGTACTCGCCCTTCACCGTCAGCGTGAAGAGCTCTTCGTGCGTCGGGCCGAGCAGGTAGTCGGCGCCCTTGCGGTCCTTGAGGCGGAAGAGGCTGTCGCCGTACTCGGTCCAGCGGCCGGTCGCCTCGTAGGGCTCCTTCGGCAGCAGCGCGGGGAACTGGATCTCCTGCGCGCCGATGGCGTTCATCTCGTCACGCACGACGTTCTCGACGCGCCGCAGCACCCGCAGGCCCAGCGGCAGCCAGGAGTACCCGCCCGGGGCGACCCGGCGGACGTAGCCGGCGCGTACCAGGAGCCGGTGGCTCGGTACCTCGGCGTCCGCCGGATCCTCGCGCAACGTGCGAAGGAACAACGACGAAGTCCTGGTGATCACTGCGGGGCTCCCTGCGCCGGGCGGGTGTGAAAGTCCCGCTCAGGGTAGTCACTCACCCCGCCGTGACTCCAACGGGTTACTCGGCGGCCGTTTTCGTCGGAGGTCGCCGCTAGCTTCGGGGCATGGCGATCCACATGGGCATGATCACGATCGACTGCGCGGACCCGCGCGGTCTGGCGCAGTTCTGGACGGCGGCGCTCGAGACGACGGTCGCGCAGGACTACGCGGGCGAGTTCCTCATCCTCGCGCCCGCCGAGGGCGGTCTCCCGCTGGCGCTGCAGCGGGTCCCGGAGCCGAGGGCGGGCAAGAACCGGGTGCACGTCGACTTCGGCGGCGACGATCACGAAGTCGAGGTGAAACGCCTGGTGGGGCTGGGTGCGAAGGAGCTCGCGGTGCACCAGGCACCGGGCCTGACCTGGACGGTGCTGGCCGATCCCGAGGGCAACGAGTTCTGCGTTTCGGGAGGTGAGCACTGAGCGCGCGGCGGCGCCCGGCGAGCGGGTAGAAAGGCGGCATGAGCGCTCGCGTACTGCTGCCCTGGACCGACATCGAGGTGCCGGAAGGGGTCGAGGCCGCGTACTACGACGGCGGCGAGGCGGTGCCGGACGGCCTCGCCGACGTCGAGTTCTACGTGCTGCCCTACGACCGCGGGCCCGAGCCGCCGAAGCTGATCAAGGACCTGCCCGCGCTGCGGGTGGTGCAGTCGCTGTCGGCCGGGGTCGAGGCACTGGTGCCGCTGCTGCCCCCGGCCGTCCGGCTGGCGAACGGGCGCGGGCTGCACGACCTGAGCGTCGCCGAGCACGCCCTCGCGCTGATCCACGCCGCCCAGCGGGACCTGCCACGCTGGTTCGCGCAGCAGGCGCGGGGCGAGTGGGTGCGCGAGCACACGCGGTCGCTGGCCGACAGCCGTGTCCTCCTGCTCGGCCACGGCTCGATCGGGCAGGCGATCGAGCGCCAGCTCGTGGCGGCGGAGGCGGTGGTGACGAGGGTGGCGAGCCGCCCGCGTCCGGACGAAGACGTCCACGGCGTCGCCGAGCTCCCGGAGCTGCTGCCGCACGCCGACATCGTGGTGCTGATCCTGCCGGACACGCCGGCGACCCGCGGCCTCGTCGGCCGCGCGGAGCTGGCGGCGCTCCCGGACGACGCCCTGGTGGTGAACGTCGGCCGCGGCACGGCGATCGACACCGACGCGCTGGTGGCGGAGACCCGCACCGGCCGGCTGCGCGCGGGCCTCGACGTGACCGACCCGGAACCCCTGCCCGCCGACCATCCACTGTGGACTGTTGCGGGCGTGGTGATCACCCCGCACATCGCGGGCGGCTCGGCGTCCTTCTACCCGCGCGCGAAGACACTGGCGGCCGAACAGCTGCGGCGGTACGTGCAGGGTGAGGAACTCCTCAACCTCGTGGAGCACTGAGGCTCCGGCTCACGCCAGCACGTACACGTACCACTCTTCGGCGACGCGGTACCCGCACCGCTCGTAGACACCGAGCGCCCGGTGGGCGTTGTCGACGTCGACGTTGAGCGCCGACCGGTCGAACCCCGCGGCCTTCGCGGCTCGGAGCGTGTGGCCCAGCAGGCCGGAGGCGACCCCTCGCCCGCGCAGCGCTTCGCGCGTTCCGACCCAGCTGGCGTTGAGCTCGCGGACGCCCGTCGCGGCGGCGTCGGACGCGTAGAAGTGGCTCAGCACGAACGCGAGCACCTTCTCCCCGTCGAGGACGAGGAACGACAGGTCCGGCCGGAAGTCCTTCGAGCCGGTGACCAGGTGCCGCCACGCCTCCGGCTCGTAGAGCGTGCTGCCCCAGTGGTCGGCGAACGTGTCGTTGCGCGCGTCCAGGACGGCGCGGTCGTGCTCGAACCCGAACGGCACCGCCTCGAAACCGTCCGGCAACGGCGGCTGCGGCGGCAGGTCCGCCAGCCCGACGCGCATGGTCACCATCGTCCGGCGATGCCGGTAGCCCGCTCCGGCGAGCACCCCGGCGATCCAGCGCTCGTTCTCGTGCAGACCGTGGTGCAGCTCCAGCGGCGCACCCGGGAAGGCACGCTCGTGGACCTCGCGGCTCGTCCGCGAGAACCACTCGGCCAGGTGCGCGCCGAGGACGTCGTCGCGGTGGTCCGGGTGCACGATCGACTGGAGCCGGATCATGTGCACGGGGTCGGCGGCGTCACGGCGGCGGATCAGGCCGTACCCGACGAGCCGGTCGCCCGCGAAGGCGCCGGTCGTGGCGCGGGCCAGGTCGATGCTGGGACCTTCCAGCTCCTCGCGGAGGTCTTCCTCGCTGAAGTGCTCACCCGTCCGGTCGATTTCCTCGGCCGCCGCGTACAGGCGGGTCAGCGCCGGAACGTCGGCGAGCGTCAACGGGCGCCAGGTCAGGTCCATGCCGGGAGGCTAGGCCGGACGGCGGCGCCCGCGCACCCCGATTTACGCTCGGACCGTGCTGGTCCTCCTCCCCCCTTCAGAGACCAAAGCCGACGGCGGCCGCGGCGGCCCCCTCGACCTCGGCGCGCTGTCGTTCCCCGAGCTGAACCCGGCGCGCGCGAAGCTCGCGGACGCGCTGGTCGAGCTCGCCGCCGACGTCCCGGCCAGCCTCGCGACCCTGGGCCTCACCGAGCGCCAGGCCGGGGAGGTCGCGCGCAACGCCGAGCTCTGGACGTCCCCGACGATGCCGGCCCTGCGCCGCTACACCGGCGTCCTCTACGACGCACTCGATGTGAAGAGCTTCACGAAAGCGGGCCTGGAGAAGGCCCACCGCCGCCTGGCGGTGACGTCCTCGCTGTTCGGCGTGGTCTCGGCGACCGATCCGATCCCGGCGTACCGCCTGTCGGGCGGCAACTCCCTGCCTTCCCTCGGCACCGTCCGCGGCCACTGGAAGCCGGTCCTCGAGCCGGTGCTGCAAGCGGTCGAAGGCCTGGTCGTGGACTTGCGTTCCGGCACGTACTCGGCCTTCGCCAAGCTCCGCCCGGACGCGGTGACGGTCCGCGTGGTCACCGAGAACGCCCGCGGCGAACGCGTGACGGTCAGCCACTTCAACAAGGCGTACAAAGGCCATCTGGCGCACGTACTGGCCGCCACCCGCGCCGAACCGTCCACTGTGGACCAGCTGGCGAAGGTCATCACGAAGGCGGGCCTGGTCGTCGAGCGCACGGGCGAGCACGCGCTCGAACTGGTCACAGAAGGCTGACGGCCCGCTCGAACAGGGCGCCGGAACCGCCGGCCCCGTCGGCGATCCGCACCAGCCGGAAGCCCGACCGCCGGTAGTAGGCGTGCAGGCGGGCATTGCTCTTCCACGCGTCGAGCCGCAGCCACCGCTTGCCCCGCCGCGCGGCCTCCTCCGCGGCTTCGTCGAGCAACCACGCCCCGACCCCGTGCCCAGCAGCAGCGCGGTCGACCGCGAGATGGCTGACGTACAGCGCGGCGGCCGGCTCGTCAGCCGGACGCCAGAACGACGCCGCTTCTTCGCCGAGAGTCATGGTCGCGACCGGCACCGGCGCCGGCCCCGCGGTTTCCGCCACCCGCAGCGCACCGGTCGCGAGGCCCGGCCGCAGCTCGTCGGCGCGCCACGGCGCTCCCGCCCATTGGTCCAATCCCTGCGAGCCGAGCCACGAGACGGCGCCGTCGAGGATCGTGAGCAGCGCGGCGAGGTCCGCCTCCTTCGCTGGGCGGAGGCGGTGGCCGTTCAGAAGCGATCCGGGCTGAACGGCGTCAGGTCGAAGCCCGGGTCCTCCCCCACTGCCAGCGCCGCGACGAGCTTGCCCGCGAACGGCGCGTTCGTCAGCCCGCCCGCGCCGAACCCCGTCGAAACGGCCAGCCCGGGACGGAGCAAGCCGAGGATCGGCAGGCCGTCCGGCGTGCCCGGGCGGAAGCCGACCCGGGTCTCCGAAAGCGTCGCGTCCGCGAGGCCGGGCGCGACCGCCAGCGCGTTGTCCAGCACCTCACGCTGCCCGGCGGCCGTGACGCGGTAGTCGAAGCCGGCCTCCGCCTCGCGAGTCGCGCCCGCGACGACCCGGCCGCCGCCGAACGCGAGCAGGTAGTGGCTGGTGCGCGGCAGCACCACCGGCCACGCCGCCGTGTCCGTGCCCGGCAGGTCGAAGTGGCTGATCTGGCCGCGGTGCGGCGTCACCGGCAGATCGATGCCCAGCGGCGCCAGCAGATCGCGGCTCCACGCGCCGGCCGCGACCACGACGCTGTCCGCCGCCAGCAGTCCCGCCTCACCCGCGACCGTGCCGTCGGCCCGGAACGCGACCTCCCCTTCGACGAATTTCGCGCCGTGGCGTTCGGCGTCGCGCAGCAGCGCGCGGCGCAGTTCGTGCCCGTCGACGCGGCCCGCACCACTCAGGTGCACCGCGGCCAGCCCGGGCGCCAGCGCCGGGAAGAGTTCGCGGGCCTGCGCCGGGTCGAGCCGGCGGACCTCGCCGACTTCCGGCGCGTCCGCCGCCCGCTTCGCCAGCCGTTCCTGTGCCTCGTCGAGTTCGGCCTCGTCGGCCGACACGATCATCCCGCCGACGACCTCGAACGACGAACCCTCGAGCTCCGCGGCGAATTCGCGGTAGTACCGGCCGGCGGCCGAGGCGAGCGGGTACACCGCGTCTTCCCACCGCGACGTCCACGGGCTGACGATCCCGGCACCGGCTTCGGTCGCCGTCCCCGGCCGCGCCGCGTCCGCCACGACCACTTCCACACCGCGGCGCGCCAGGTGCCAAGCCGTCGCCGCGCCGCCGATTCCGCTTCCGATCACGAGCACTCGCATGGTTTCCACCCTGCCCGAACATGCCGCGCCCGAGCCAGCGGGATTGTCCCGCACGGCCGCCCGGTCGGTCGTATGCTGCGCGCCATGCCCAGCCGTGCCGAGCGGTATGTCGCCCATCTCGACACCCTGACCGGGACCAGCGAACCCCGCCTGCAGCCGATCGCGTCGACCCACGACGGGCTCGACGACGTCATCGCGTTCGTCTACGCCGACGAACCGGAACCGCGCTACCTCACCGGCGCGACCTACGGGCTTTCGCTGGCCGAGCACCCGGACTGGCACGGCATGAGACCGGAGCTGTGGATCAGCGTCCGGTCCGACGACCCGACGTGGGCCCTGGCCATCGGCTACCTCGCCGAGCAGCTGCGCGGCACCTGCCCGTTCGTCTACGGCGACACCATCGACTTCGGCCAGCCGATCGCCGAGGAGTCCGCCATGACGGCGTTCGCCGTCTCCGCACCCGCGGGCCTCGACGCGCACCAGTACACGCTGATCGACGTCGGCGGCGCCCCGATCAGCATCGCCGGCTGCTACCCGGTGCACGACGCCGAACGCAAGTTCATCCGCGAGCACGGCATCGACGCGTTCTGGCAGCTGGACTGGGACCTCTACGACGTCCGCCGCCCCCCGGTGATCTAGGACGGAGCCGCAAGGACGCTCAGGTGCGGTACGCGGCCGTCGCGAGGTGGGCGAACGAGTGGACCAGCGGGTTGGTGGTGCCCTGCTGCCACGCCATGACCACCCGGCTGGGCGCCATCGCGGGCAGCGGCACCACGACCAGGTCGCCGGCCGGCTGGTGCCCGAGCGGGGTCAGTCCGACGGTGCCGTTCCAGAGGACCGCCTGCAGGCATTCCTGGACCGCGCGCACCACCGGGCCCTCCCGGGGTTCGCCGCCGTGCCAGTACGACTGCCACCGCGGGTCGGTGCCGTCCGGGAAGCGGAACCAGCGGCGGCCGGCCAGGTCGGCCAGGTCCAAGCGGTCGCGCGTGGCCAAGGGGTCGTCGGCGCGCAGGACCGCGCCGACCGGGTCCGTCCGCAGCTCGTGCACCGCGAGGCCGGTCTCGTCGAAGGGCGCGCGGGTCAGCGCCACGTCGACCAGGCCCGCGCGCAGGCCGCAGGTCGGGTCGGTCAGGTCGGTGTCGCGCACGCGGACCTCGACGTCCGGGTGCCGCTGCCGGTAGGCGTCGGCGAGCCGGACCGCGTGCGGGTCGGTGCTGTCGCCCAGGAGGCCGACGGTGAGCACCGCTTCGCCCGCCGCCGCGGCCACGCGCACGCGGGCGCGGTCGGCCTGGTCGAGCAGGGACCGTGCTTCCGCGAGCAGCGCCGCACCGGCCGGGGTGAGCGTGACCCCTGTGGCCGAGCGCAGCAGCAACACGGCACCGACGTCGCGCTCCAGCTGCTTGATCGCCCGGCTCAGCGGCGGCTGGCTCATGTGCAGCCGCGCGGCGGCCCGGCCGAAGTGGAGTTCTTCGGCGACGGCCACGAAGTACCGCAGCGTGCGCAGCTCCATGACCGGCGACGATAGTCATCCGGTATCGGCACCACCGAACCGGTCTTGGACGCCCGTGCACCGGCGGCGGTCGAATCGGGGTATGACCGAACTGACCGATCCCGCCGTGCACGTCGACGGCGCCGACGAGATCGCCCCGGACCTGCTGGTGATCCCCAACCGCCGGGTCGACCTGGTGCCCAACATCGGCGTCGTGGGCGGCTCGGAAGCCGTCCTCGTCGTCGACACGGGCATCGGCACCGCCAACGCGGAGCAGGTGCTCGCCTTCGCCACGGAGGTGGCGAAGGGCCGTCGCCTGTACCTGACCACGACCCACTTCCACCCCGAGCACGCCTTCGGCGCCCAGGTGTTCGCCGGCGAGGCGACCTACCTGGTCAACCGCGCCCAGGCCGACGACCTGACCACCAAGGGCCCGGGCTACCTGGAGATGTTCCGGGGCCTGGGCGAGGTGGTCGCCCGCCGCCTCGACGGTGTCCGGGTGCCGGTGCCCGACCTCGTCTTCGACGACGGGTACGACCTCGACCTCGGCGGCCGGACCGTCCGGCTGCGCCCCACCGGCCGCGGCCACACCAAGGGCGACCAGGTCGTCGAGGTGCCGGACGCCGGCATCCTGTTCACCGGCGACCTGGCCGAAACCGGGCAGTTCGCGATCTTCCCGTGGTTCCCGCCGCACGACGCCGACGTCTCGGGCGTGGGCTGGCTCGCCGTCCTGGACCGGCTGGCCGCCGCCGGGCACCGCGTGGTGGTTCCCGGGCACGGAGAGGTCGGCGGCGGTGCCGTACTCACCGACGTCCGTGACTACCTGCGGGAACTGCGGGACGAGACCTGGCTTCGGCGGGACTCGGCGATGGGCGTGGACGAGGTCGTCGCCGAGGTCCGCTCGCTGCTCGTCGAACGGCACCCGGAATGGGCGGGCCGGGAGTGGATCGAGCCGGGCGTCGCGTGTCTGTGCACCGAACACGACGCCTGACCCGGATCACCGGACGCCGAGAACCGCCATCGCCGCGTTGTGGCCGGGGATGCCGCTCACACCACCTCCTCTCACGGCTCCCGCGCCGCACAGCAGAACGCGTTCGTGCGGTGTTTCCACGCCCCAGCGGCCGGCCTGGGCCGGATCCTCCGCGAACGGCCAGGAAAGGTCCCGGTGGAAGATGTGCCCCGCCGGCAGACCCAGCTCGGCTTCCAGGTCCAGCGGGGTTTTGGCTTCCACACAGGGTTTCCCGTCCGGAGCGGACAGCAGGCAGTCCTCGATCGGCTCGGCCAGCACGCTGTTCAGAGAAGCGAGCGTCGCGCGCAACGCCGCTTCCCGCGCCTCTTCGTTGCGCCCCTCGAAGAGCCGCGCCGGCATGTGCAGGCCGAACAAGGTGAGGGTGTGCGCGCCGGCCGCGCGTTCGGCCGGGCCGAGGATGGACGGATCCGTCAACGAGTGGCAATAGATTTCGCACGGCGGCAGCGTGGGGATCCTTCCCGCTGCCGCCTCGCGGTACGCCGCCTCCAGTTGTATGAAGGTTTCGTTGACGTGGAAGGTGCCACCGAACGCCTCGGCCGGGTCGACGTCCGGGTCACGCAGCCTCGGCAGCCGCGAGAGCACCATGTTCACCTTCAGCTGCGCGCCTTCCGGCAGGCTCGGCGGCTCCTCGCCCAGCAGCCTCGCCAGCGTGGACGGCGCGACGTTGGCCAGGATGTGCCCTCCGACGGCGACGTGCTCGGCGTCGTCACGCCGGTACCGCACCTCTCCGCCGGGGTCCACCGAGAGCACCTCCGCACCGGTCACCAGGCGCGCACCCGCGGCGGCCGCGGCCGCCGCGAGCGAACCGGTGACCGCGCCCATGCCGCCGACCGGGACGTCCCAGTCGCCGGTGCCGTTGCCGATCACGTGGTAGAGCAGGCACCGGTTCTGCCGCAGGTCCTCGTCGCCCGCCGGGGCGAACGTGCCGATCAGCGCGTCGGTGAGCACCACGCCGCGCACCGTGTCGTGGCCGAACCACGACGTGAGCGTTTCGCCGATCGGCCGTTCGAACAGCGAGGACCACGCATCGGCGTCGCCGATGCGTTCGCGGAAGTCCACTTCGGACAACAGTGGTTCGGTGAGCGTGCCGAACGCGCGCCCGGCGACGCGCCCGGTCAGCTCGTAGAACCGTTGCCAGGCCGCGAAGTCCGAGGTGGACCCGGTGAGCGCCCGGAACGACGCAGCCGTCCGGCCGTCGTCGCCCGTGTCGACAAGGAGACCGGAGCCGCCCGACGGGGTGTACGACGACATCCGGCGCCGTCGCAGCTCCACGTCGAGGCCGAGGTCGGCCACGATCTTCTTCGGCAGCAGGCTGACGAGGTACGAGTAGCGCGACAGCCGGACGTCCACGCCCTCGAACGCGCGGAACGAGACGGCGGCGCCACCGGTCTCTCCCCGCCGTTCGAGCACGAGCACCGACCGGCCCGCCCGCGCCAGGTACGCGGCCGCGACCAGGCCGTTGTGCCCACCGCCGACGATCACCACGTCGTACGCGTCCATCTGCCCTCCCTCGTTCTGCCTGCCGGTTCATCGTGGCCACGGCCGCGGGCGGAATTCAAGGAAACGTCACGAACGGACCGTTCGCGCTATTCGGTTGCGCGGCCGGGGAACGGTCCGGCAAGCTGAACGCATCCGGCAGGGAGCCGGTGTGCAAGAGCGGGGAGGTGCCTGTCGTGATGGATGTCCGGGCCCTTTCGCGCCCTTGCCCACTCGCCCCCTGGAGCTGACCACGCGCCCGGTGGGGCATCCCTGATCGAGGAGAACCCCACCAGTGCGCCAGCACGACTTCGAAGACTTCGACCACTTCGACGACCAACCTTCCCGCCGTCGCGGAGCGCGTTCGCGCCGCGGGCGGTTCGACGACCCGGAGCCCACGCGCAGCGGGCGGCTCACCGCAGGCGAGCGCGTCCGGCTCGCCAAGCTCCGCGACGACGCCTACACCGAAAACCAGCTGCCCGACGGCGCCGATCGCTGGTCGACCTGGGACGACGCCGAACACGGCCCGCGACCCCGGCCGGACTGGGTGGTCACCGAGCTCGCCGCGGTCGACACCGACCTCGGCGTCCTGAAGACCGGCAAGGAGGCCGACGTCCACCTGCTGCGGCGCGGGTTGCCCGGCACACCCGGGACGCTGCTCGCCGCGAAGCGCTACCGAAGCGACGAGCACAAGCTGTTCCACCGCGACGCGGGCTACCTCGAAGGACGGCGGATGCGCCGCTCCCGCGAAATGCGCGCGATCGAGCACCGCACGGCGTTCGGCCGCAACCTCATCGCCGAACAGTGGGCCGTCGCGGAGTTCGCCGCGCTGAGTCGCTTGTGGACGCTCGGGGCACCGGTGCCCTACCCGGTGCAGCGCAACGGGACCGAACTCCTCCTCGAATTCCTCGGGGAGGAGGACGGAACCGCGGCGCCGCGGCTCGCCCAGGCGCGCCCGGAGCCCGGGGAGCTGAAGGACCTCTGGTTCCAGGCCACCGCGGCGCTCGAACTGCTCGCCGCCGAGGGGCTCGCGCACGGCGACCTCTCGGCCTACAACGTGCTCGTGCACCGGGGCCGGTTGATGGTGATCGACCTGCCGCAGATCGTCGACGTCGTGGCCAACCCCGGCGGCGCCGAGTTCCTGGCCAGGGACGTGCGCAACCTGGCGGGCTGGTTCCACGGCCGCGGGCTCGGCGAGCACGTGACGAACACCGACGAGCTGCTGGCGGAGCTCCTGTCCGCCGCCGGGCTCGGGTGAACGCGGGGCGGCGTCGCGGCTGTGGCGCGGAACACGTCTGCGACGCCGCCCACAACCAGTGACCTCCATGCGAAGTCCCAGCTCCGACTCGGGTACAGTATGTACAGACCGCAACCGGCGGCGTGGATGAGTTGGTGTCCGTCGCCTCCAGAGCCACCGAATGGCTCGCGGTGATCCGTAAATCCCATGCGGCGCGCAGTGTCGGCAAGCGAAGACACGGTGTGCCGGGTCCGTCCCTGTGAACGCCCACCGCACACCATCTTGCCCTGCCTGCGCGCGGGCAGCCCGGGCCTCCCTTGTGACGAACCGCGTCCGAGAGGCATTTGTGACAGTCACGTTCAATTCCGGCCACACCTCGACGTCCGCGCGCGCGGACCGTCCCGACCACAAGCCGCGCACCCGCCCGGCCGGTGGGGACATGCTGCGCGACGACGCGGTCGAGACCGTGGCCACCAAGACCTTCGCCCAGCTGGGCCTGCCGGAGCCGCTGCTCCGCGCGCTGGCTGACGCGGGCATCAACAGCCCGTTCCCGATCCAGTCCGCGACCATCCCGGACGCGCTGGCCGGCCGCGACGTGCTGGGCCGCGCCCAGACCGGCTCCGGCAAGACCCTCGCCTTCGGCCTGGCCATGCTGGCCCGGCTCGACGGCGGCAAGGCCCGCCCGAAGCGCCCCCGCGCCCTGATCCTCGTCCCGACCCGCGAGCTGGCCATGCAGGTCGCCGACTCGCTGACCCCGCTGGCCCGGGCGCTCGGCCTGTGGTGCCGCACCGCCGTCGGCGGCATGGCCTTCGCCCGGCAGGCGGACGCGCTCTCCCGTGGCGTCGACCTGCTGATCGCCACCCCGGGGCGGCTGTCGGACCACGTCCGGCAGGGCACCGCGAACCTGGGCGACTGCAACTTCATCGCCCTCGACGAAGCCGACCAGATGGCGGACATGGGCTTCATGCCGCAGGTCCGCGAGATCATGGACCTCACCCCGGCGGGCGGGCAGCGGCTGCTGTTCTCCGCGACGCTCGACGGTGACGTCAACCGCCTGGTCAAGCAGTACTTGACCGACCCGGTCACCCACTCGGTCGCGCCGTCGACCGCGAGCGTGACGACCATGGACCACCACGTGCTCCAGGTCTCGCACCAGGACAAGCAGGACGTCATCACGCAGATCGGCGCCCGCGAGGGCCGCACGATCATGTTCGTCCGCACCAAGCACCACGTCGACCGCCTCGCCGAGCGCCTGCGTGAGCAGGGCGTGAACGCGGCGGCGCTGCACGGCGGGAAGACGCAGGGGCAGCGCAACCGAGTCCTCGCCGACTTCAAGGAAGGCCACACCCCGGTGCTGGTCGCCACGGACGTCGCCGCGCGCGGCATCCACGTCGACGACATCTCGCTGGTGCTGCACGTCGACCCGGCGGCCGACCACAAGGACTACCTCCACCGCGCGGGCCGCACGGCGCGCGCCGGGGCGTCCGGTGTCGTCGTCACGGTCGTCACCAACGACCAGCGCCGGATGGTCAAGCGGATGACCGACCGGGCCGGCGTGCGCGCCGAGTCCACGATGGTCCGTCCGGGTGACGACGCGCTGTCCCGCATCACCGGTGCCCGCGAGCCCAGCGGTGAGCCGGTCATCGAGCGGCGGCGCGAGAGCCCGCGTCGTGGCGGCGGTGGCTTCCGCGGCGACCGCGGCTTCGGCGGTTCGGGTCGCGGCGGCTACCGCGGCGACCGCGACCGCGGCGGCGACCGGGGCAGCTACGGCGGCGACCGTGGTGACCGCGGTGGCGACCGTGGCGGGTACCAGGGTGCGCGTGAGGGTTCCGGCCACCGGGAAGGCCGCCCCGGCGGCTTCGGCGGCCGTGCCCGTCAGCCGCGGACGGGCAACGGCGGTGGCTACGGCCGCCCGAGCCGTGGCCCGCGTCGCGGCTACGACAGCTGATCCACTCCAGGAAGCCCCGGACCTCGGTCCGGGGCTTCCGGCGTTTCCAGGGCCCGCCACACGAGCACGCGGATCGCGGATGGGAGACTGCGGGACGTGACTACGCCGCCGACGCCCCCGCCCGATGAGGTTTTCGACTGGCTCGACGTCGAGGCGGAGAAGCGGGCGAACGCGGGGCTCGTGCGGCAGCTGCGGCCGCGTCCCGCGCGGGTCGACGAGCTGGACCTGGCCGGCAACGACTACCTCGGGCTGGCCCGCGACAAGCGCGTCGCCGGGGCTGCCGCGGCCGCCGCCCTCCGCTGGGGTGCCGGCGCGACCGGGTCCCGGCTGGTCACCGGGTCGACCGAGCTGCACACCGAGCTCGAGCTGGAGCTCGCCCGGTTCTGCGGCGTGCAGTCGGCGCTCGTGTTCTCCTCCGGCTTCGCCGCGAACCTCGGGGCGGTGACGGCGCTGTCGGGCGCCGAGTCCGCGATCGTCACCGACAAGTACATCCACGCGTCGCTGATCGAGGGCTGCCGGCTGTCGCGCGCCGACGTCGCCGCGGTCGCGCACTCGACGCCGTCGGCGATCAAGCACGCGCTCTCGACCCGGCGCAAGCCGCGCGCGCTGGTGGTGACCGACTCGGTGTTCTCGGTGGACGGCGACCTCGCGCCGCTCGGCGAGCTGGCCGGCATCTGCCGCGAGCACGGTGCGGCGCTGCTGGTCGACGACGCGCACGGCTTCGGTGTCCTCGGCGAAGGCGGCCGCGGCGCGGTCCACGCAGCGGGGCTCGCGGGTGCGCCCGATGTCGTCACGACGTTGACGCTGTCGAAGTCGCTGGGTGCACAGGGCGGGGCGGTGCTGGGGCCGCGGCGCGTGATCAAGCACCTCGTGGACACGGCTCGCAGTTTCATCTTCGACACCGCGCTGGCGCCGGCGAGTGCGGCTGCCGCGCTGGCCGCGTTGCACGCGCTGAAGGAAGAGCCCGGCATGGCGGAGAAGGTCGTCGAGAACGCCGGCAACCTCGCGATGTCGTTGAAGGCGGCCGGGTTGAAGGCGAGCCTGCCGGACGCCGCCGTCATCTCGGTCCAGGCTCCTTCGGCCGAGACGGCGGTCGCGTGGGCGGCGGCCTGCGCGGAGCACGGCATCCGCGTCGGGTGCTTCCGGCCGCCGTCGGTGCCGGACGGCATCTCGCGGCTACGGCTGACCGCGCGGGCCGACCTCACGGAGGCCGACGTGGACCGCGCAGTGAAGGTGATCACCGCGACCGCCCCACCGGGCGCGATCGCCTGACGCCGCGAGGGTGCTCGAGCAGCGGGTGAACTTCAGGTCCGCAGTCGGACCGGGCCGCCGCAGTCAGCGTGGCAACGAGTCAGCGCGCTAAGCGGCGCATGCGGATGTGGGGGATGCCGTCCTCGTCGGTGTACTCCGCGCCTTCCGCGATGAAGCCGTAGCGGGCGTAGAAACCCTGGACGTACGTCTGGGCGTCGAGGACGTACTCGCCCGGGATCTTCAGTGCCTCGTCCATCAGCCGGGCGGCCAGGCCCTGGCCGCGGGCGTTCGCCGCCGTCGCCACCCGGCCGATGCGGCGGACGTTGTCGGGGTCTTGCAGCACCCGGAGGTAGGACGCGACGCCGGACGGGGTCTCGAACCACAGGTGGCGGGTGTCGAGCGCGAGATCACGGCCGTCGAGTTCGGGGTACGCGGCTTTCTGCTCCACCACGAAGACGTCCACGCGCAGGCGGAGGATGTCGTGGAGCTGGGCGGCCGTCAGTCCGGGACCGGTCGCGTCGTGCAGGGTCGGCATACCCCTGCTTACCACGCTCTACGGGAAGAGCGTGCGCGGCTTCGCCTGGGCTTCGATGTCGTCGGTGTACGCCGAGACGCGGGTGTAGACGCCCGGTTTGCCCGCCTTGCCGCAGCCGTCGCCGAAGGAGACGATGCCGACCAGGGTGTCGCCCACGACCAGGGGGCCGCCGGAGTCGCCTTGGCAGGCGTCCTTGCCGCCGTCGGGGTAGCCCGCGCAGACCATCGTCCTCTGGTTGTAGACGTTGTAGTCGGAGCTGCAGTCGGTGTCGGAGACCAGCGGGACGTCGACGCTGCGCAGGTAGTCCGACCGGGCGCCGCCGTCGGCGACGCGTCCCCAGCCGAGGACCGTCGCCTTCGTGCCTGCCGCGTACAGGCTCGCGTCGCCCTTGCCCGGCAGCTGCGCGGGCCGGTAGTCGAGCTGGCCGCGGACGGACAGCACCGCGACGTCGTCGCCCTGCGTCGGGTCGCTGTAGCCCTTGCTGATCCAGACCTTCGAGACGCTGAGGACCTGACCGTCCTCCGTGCGCTTGTCCTCGCGGCCCGCCACCACGCGGACGTCCTGCTTCGCGACCGCCTTCGCGCAGTGGGCCGCCGTCGCGACCGCCGTGGAGCTGACGATCACCGCGCCGCAGAACTGGTTTCCGCCGCTGTCGGTCAGGTACACCGCGTACGGGTGTTCGCCGAGCGACGCCTTTTCGCCGCCGACGATGCGCGCCTGGTTGCCGGATCCGGGATCCGCCGACGCCGTGCCGACCACGACCGGGACGGCCACCGCGGCCACGGCGAGGAGCGCGCCGCTCGCGAGCAGCAGGGATCGACGGGACTTCACGGACATGGGACGTTCCCCTCATCAGACACGGCAAAGAACAAGCGCTCGGCACCCGGGCGACTCCGGTGCGTGAACGCCGTGCGCTGAATACCCTAATCCGAGTGGGCCCAAAGCGGTGTCACTGGAACGGGTGGACTCCGCGCTTTCCGGCCGCCTCTGTCAAGCTGGCCGGATGCGGCGGACGGCAGCGGTGTTCGGGGCGGTACTGGCCCTGACGCTGACCTCGTGCGCCTCCGAAGTGCCGTCGACGCCGCAACCCGTGCCCTCGACGCCGAGCACCAGGACAACCCCGGCGCCGACAACTCGAGCGCCGGTGACGGCGCCGAGCGCGCCCGCCGTCACCTGGCAGGTGGGTGCCCGGCCACTCCCCCGGCGCCCGGACGGGTTCGGCGAGATCGAACCGACGCCACCCGAACTGGTGAACCGGGCACTTCCGACAAAAGACCTCTTCCCGCCGCCCGCCGGCGACCAGTACGCCTCGACGGTCAGCGCGGTGCCCGCCGACGTCCTCGCGCGCAGCACCTGGCAGGCCGGGTGCCCGGTCGAAGCGACCGACCTGCGCTACCTGACGATGTCGTTCTGGGGTTTCGACGGCCGCGCGCACACCGGCGAAATGCTGGTCAACGCGAAGGGCGCCGCCGGGATCACCCAGGTCTTCGGAAAGCTCTTCGCGGCGCGCTTCCCCCTCGAAGAGATGCGCGTGACCAGCCCGGAAGAACTGACCCTGCCGCCGACCGGCGACGGCAACTCGACCAGCGCGTTCGTCTGCCGCCCGGCCCGCGGGCAGACGTCGTGGTCGGCGCACGCGTACGGCCTCGCCGTCGACGTCAACCCGTTCTGCAACCCCTACACCCAGGGTGATCTCGTGCTGCCCGAGCTGGCCTCGGCCTACGTCGACCGCTCGAACCGGCGGCCCGGCATGGTCCTGGCCGGCGACGCGACCGTGCGGGCGTTCGCCGCGATCGGCTGGAGCTGGGGCGGCGCGTGGACCAGCCCCAAGGACCGGATGCACTTCACCGGCAACGGCCACTGACCACGTAATACGACGTTAAGCACATCGGGGAACACCCGCTCCCCGCAGCCGGTTGGCTAGGGTGAATCGACCGGAGCCGACCCCGCGGAGGATGCAGTGCCCCACTACGACCTGGTGATCGTCGGGACGGGATCGGGGAATTCGATCCTCGGCCCGGATTTCGCCGGCAAGCAGACGGCGATCGTCGAGAAGGGCACGTTCGGGGGCACCTGCCTCAACGTCGGCTGCATCCCGACGAAGATGTTCGTGTACGCCGCCGACGTCGCGTACACGCCTTCGCACAGCGCGAAGTACGGCGTCGACGAAGAGCTGAAGGGCGTGCGCTGGCGGGACGTCCGCGACCGGATCTTCGGCCGGATCGATCCGATCGCCGCGGGCGGCGCGGAGTACCGCCGCAGCCACGAGGACAACGCCAACGTCGACGTCTACGACGGCACCGCCCGCTTCACCGGGCACAAGGAGCTGCGCGTCAGCTTCGCCGACGGGCGCCCCGACGAGGTGCTGACCGCCGACAAGTTCGTGCTCGCCGCGGGCGGGCGCCCGGTGATCCCGGAGATCCCCGGCCTCGACACCGTCGAGTACCACACCTCCGACACCGTGATGCGGCTCGACGAACTGCCCGAGCGCATCGTCGTCCTCGGCGGCGGGTACATCGCGGCCGAGTTCGCGCACGTCTTCGCGTCGTTCGGCGTCCACGTCACGCTGGTCAACCGGTCCGGGCGGTTGCTGCGCTCCGAGGACGACGACGTCAGTGCGCGGTTCACCGAGCTGGCTTCGGAACGCTTCGACGTCCGCCTCGACCGCAAGACCGTGCGGGCGCGCAAGACCGGCCACGGCGTCGCGCTGGACCTCGAAGGACCGCAGGGCGCCGAAACCGTCGAGGCCGACGTGCTGCTGGTCGCGACCGGCCGCCGGCCGAACTCGGACCTGCTCGACGTCGCCGCCACCGGCGTGACCACAATGGACAGTGGGCACGTCGTGGTCGACGACTACCAGGAGACCGTGGTCGAGGGCATCTACGCGCTCGGCGACCTTTCTTCGCCGCACGAGCTGAAGCACGTCGCCAACCACGAAGCCCGTGTGGTGCAGCACAACCTGGCGCACCCGGACGAGCGGATCACCGCCGACCACCGGTTCGTGCCGCACGCGGTGTTCACCCACCCGCAGGTCGCGTCCGTCGGGCTCACCGAGCGGAAGGCGCGCGAAAAGGGCGTCTCCTACGTGACTTCGAAGCAGGACTACGCCGGGATCGCCTACGGCTGGGCGATGGAAGACACCACGGGCTTCGCGAAGCTGCTGGCCGACCCGGCGACCGGCCGGTTGCTCGGCGCGCACATCATCGGGCCGCAGGCGTCGTCGGTGATCCAGCCGCTGATCCAGGCGATGAGCTTCGGGCTCGACGCGCGGAGCATGGCGCGCGGGCAGTACTGGATCCACCCGGCGATGCCGGAGCTGATCGAGAACGCCCTGCTCAACCTGCCGCTGGACTGAGTCACCGCGGGCCGGGCGGGGTTCAGCGCCCGGCCCGCGGGAGTCCTACAGCGTGAGGGACCAGGTGTCGAGGGTGCCGGTGTCGCCGGGCCCGTAGTCGGTGACGCGCAGCTGCCACTTGCCCGACGCCGGCGTGGCGGCCGCGGGAACGGTGAACGTCCGCAAGCCGGTCCAGGCCGTGCACGTGCCGCCGCCGCTGTACTTGAGCGCGTACGCCTTGCCCTTCGGGTCCAGCAGCGTGACGCCGAGGTCTTCGGCGCACGTGTGGCGGATGGTCACCGCGACCGACAGCGGGGTCGCCGCCTGGCCGGTCAGGGTGGACGTGATCGGGCTGAGCACCTGCTGGTAGTCGCGGATCGCGTAGTCGGTGTCGTTGGTCAACGTCCGGCCGCTGCCACCTGCCTGGGTCCTCGCCGGAACCGGGGCGCTGGCCGGCGACACGTTGCCGGCGGCATCGCGGGCCTTGACCGTGAACGTGTACGCGGTGTCCGGCGAGAGCCCGGTGACGGTCGCCGAAGTCCCGGTGACGCTCGTGGCGAGCGCGGAGCCGTTGTAGACGTCGTACGCGGTGACGTCGCCGGTGGACGCGTCCCAGGCCAGCGAGACGCTGGTGGCCGTCGTGCCGGTGACCCGCGGGGCGGCGGGTGCGCCCGGCGGCGTGGTGCCACCGCTGGTCACCAGCCTGAGCTGCCACTTGGTCAACGCCTCGGCCACCGGCTGGAACAGGGACAGGTCTCCGTCGGAGGGGTTGTCCACGCACTGCGACGGGCCGCCGTCGTGCAGGCCGGTGGCCTTGTCGCCGAGCAGCCAGCCGCCGCCGGAGTCGCCGCCGAGGGAGCACGCCGTCGTCCAGGTGAGGTCGTCGATGACCAGGCCGCCGCCGTAGTCGGCGGACTTGTGCGTGTACTTCACCTCGCCGCACTGCCAGTGCGAAGTGTTGCCGGAGTGGCAGACGCGGTCGCCGACCATCGCCTCGGCCGCGCCGGTCAGCGTGATCGCGGGCTGGCCCCAGGTGTTGACCGCCGCCGACAGGTTCCACCCGGCCTCGGTCACCGCGACGACGCCCATGTCGCCTTCACGCGCGTTGACGCTGTGGGTGCCGCCGACGTTCGACGTGCCGATCCGATTCTGCTGCCCCGACGCGCCGTACGCGGCTTGGTCGCGGTCGTTCGTGCAGTGACCCGCGGTCAGGAAGTGCTTGGCACCGCCCGGATCCGTCACCGGGAAGCCGACCGAGCAGTTGCTTTCGCTGCCCGGCCACCACGGGTTCCCGGTCTGGATCGTGCCCGACTGCTGCCGCGGGGACGACGCCGTCTCGGTGATCCGGACCCCGAGTTCCCTTGCCCGGGACAGAAAACTCTCGGTCGCCGCGGTCTTCTTCGTCCGGTCGACGTCCACGCCGACCTCGTTGCCGCGGACGTCCACGCCCCAGCCGTAGACGCCGGGTACGCCCGCACCGACCAGGGCACGGACCGCCGCGTCGGTGCGGTCCAGGTCGGCCTGGCTCCGCGCGACCACGCGAGCCTCCGCCCCCGCGGCACGTACCTGCGAGGCGGCTTCGGCCGTCGTGACGGCGACAGTCAGCTTCCCGGTGGCGGCGTCGAACCACTGCCCGGCCGACCGCGCGCGCACCGAAGCGGGCAAGGCGGCGGCCAGCCGGTGGGCGTCGTCCTGGGCGGTGAGCTGGGCGCGGGCCTCGTCCGCGGTGAGCCCGAACGCCGCGGCGACGCCCGTCACCTCGGCGTCCGGGTGCCCCGGAGCCGCTTCGGCGGGCGAGACACCCAGCCCGAGCGCGGCCAGCGCGGCCACGCCGGCGACGGAAACGAATCTGCGCATCGATTTTCTCCTCGGATCGGCGAGTGGGGTGCGCAGACGGTAAGCCGCCGGAAAGCCGGTTTTGCAGATCCGCAAGTCTTTAACAGTTAACTGGCGGGCCAATCCCATTCGAAGCCGTACCGGCCGGGGCCGAAGTTGAGCGCGACTCCGTGCACCGCATCGTCTTCCGGCACGACTTCGGTTTCTTCGCCGGGCTCGGCGAAGCGGCGGCAGACCGGCGGGACCGCCTCCGGCGAGAACCGGATTTCGAGTACGTATTCGCGGACCGGGAGCCGGAATTTGCGTTCGTAGTTCGTCGCGACCGGGTACGGCGCGCGGTTCACGAGCGTGTGCTCGGTGAGCACCGTTTCGCCGCGTTCGAGCGGCCTGGCGAAGAGCAGTTCGACGACGAGCAGGCCGTCTTCGGGCTTCAGCACGCTGCGGCCGGGGCGGCAGCCGCGCAGCGAGCGCAGTTCCGGCAGCGGCCGGTCGTGCTCGTCCAGGTGCAGGATGACCACCCACCGGTCCGGGCCGTCGGCCTCGGCGCGCAGCACCTGCCGCGACCGGAACTCCAACTCCTCACGGCCGGCTCCGACGGTGACGACGTCGTGCTGGCTGAGCCGGGTCAGCCGCTCGTCCCACCGGGTGTCCACATCGGACACCGCGGCGTCGATCCGCCGTTCGTCCGGCCAGAACCGGCCGATCTCCGCGGCCGCGGACCGGCGCGCGCGGGGCGGGCCGAGCAAGGCGACGAGCGACCCGGCCGGCACCTCCAGGACGGCTTCGAGCTGCCGCAACCCGCGCACCGACTCGTGCCGCTCGGGACGGCTGCGGCCGGACTGCCAGTAGCTCAACGTCGCCGTCGTGACGGAGACGCCGCGAGCGCGCAGGTGCTCGCGGAGCCGGTCCAGGCTCAGCCCGCGGGCGCGGATGGCCGCGCGCAGGGCGGCGTCGAACGGGCCCTCGCGCAGCAACGCCCCGAGGTCGGGGGACGGCACGGCCACCGGACGAGCTTAAGCCGCGCCGGCCCGGCGAACGGCGTTAACAGTTAAGAATCAGACGAACCGGCCGCGACCGGCGAGCGCGCCGAACACCACCTGCACGACGAGCAGGCCGAGCAGCATCGCCAGCGGCACGGTCCAGCCGCCCGCGACGTCGTGCAGCAGGCCGAAGAGGAACGGCCCGAGCGCGGCGAACAGGTAGCCGAAGCCCTGCGCCATCCCGGACAGCCGGGCGGTGTCCGCACCGGTCCGCGCCCGCAGCGCGATCACGGTCAGCGCCAGCGAGAACACGCTCATGCCGAGCCCGATCAGCAGGCTCCAGAGCAGCGGCGACCACGCCGGGGCGAGCATCAGCCCGGCGGTGCCGGCGAAGCCGAACACGCCGAGGGCCGCGATCCACGGACCTTGCCCGCGCTGCCGGGCGGCCATCGGCGCGACGAAGAGGCTGATCGGCACGGCGATCAGCGAGACCAGGCCGAACAGCAGGCCGGCGTCGTCGCGGGACACGCCCGCGTCCATCAGCACCTGCGGGAACCAGCCCATCGCCGCGTAGGCGTAGAACGCCTGCAGCCCGAAGAACACCGTGACGATCCAGGCCAGGCGGTTGCGCAGCAGCGACCGGCCGGCCTGGGCGGCATCGGTGTGCCTCGGTGCCCGGCCGGTGCCGCGGGCTGCGAGAATCCACGCCAGCAACGCGACGACGGCCACCACGGCCCAGCTGCCCAGTGCCGGGCGCCAGCCGCCGAACGCGTCGCCGAGCTGCGGGGTCACGGCCGACCCGAGCGCGCCGCCGCCCTGCAGGGCCGCGGTGTAGACACCGGTCATGACGCCGATGCGGGCCGGGAAGGAGTCCTTGATGACCACCGGGATCAGCACGTTGATCAGGGCGATGCCGGCGGTCGCCACGAGCGTCCCGCCGAGCACCACGGCCGGGCCGTCGAGCACGCGCAGCACGAGCCCGGTCGCGAGCGTCCCGAGCGCGATCCCGATGGCGGCGCCGATGCCGGCCCGGCGGGCGAGCAGCGGCGCGGCCAGCCCGGCGCCGGCGAAGCAGAGCGTCGGCAACGTCGTGAGCACGCCGGCCCAGACGCCGGACGTCCCCAGGTCCTGGCGCATTTCCGCGAGCATGGGGCCGACGCCGGTGATGGCCGGGCGCAGGTTGAGGGCGGTGAGCACCACCGCGACCGCGAGCAGCACGCCGGCGGCGACCACGCCCGGCGCGCGGAACTCCACGGCGCCGTCCAGTTCGGGTTCGAGGCCGGATTCACGGTGTTCGACGTGCATGACCGCTACTATCGCATACGTAGGATGATTGGATGAAGGGATAATCCTGTGCCTCTGGCCACCACCCGGCGAGCAGGCCTCGTCGACCAGGTCATCGACCAGCTGCGGACCGCGGTCACGCAGGGCGAATGGCCCATCGGCGAACGCATCCCCACCGAGGCCGAGCTCGTCGACCAGCTCGGCGTCGGACGCAACACCGTTCGCGAAGCCGTGCGCGCGCTCGCCCACACCGGCCTGCTGGAGGTCCGGCAGGGCGACGGCACGTACGTGCGCGCCACGAGCGAGGTGTCCGGCGCGATCCGGCGGCTCTGCGGGTCGGAGCTGCGCGAAGTCCTGCAGGTCCGGCGCACCTTGGAAGTCGAAGGCGCGCGCCTGGCCGCAGCCGAGCGAACCGAGGAAGAGGTCGCCGGGCTGTGGGCCGTGCTCTCCCGCCGGGAGACCGAGCTGCGAGAAGGGCGGTGGGAGGACTTCGCGCGCACGGACGCGGAGTTCCACTGCGCCGTCGTGCGCGCCGGCCACAACCGGCTGCTCACCGAGCTCTACCGCGGGCTGACCGAGGTCATCACGGCCAGCGTCGCGGCGACGTCCAGCATCACGCCGGGCGCGGAGCACGCACCCGAGATCGGCCACGAAGGGCTCGCCCGGGCCATCGCCGACCGCGACGCGGATCGGGCCGCCGCCGAGGCGTGCGGGTTCCTGGACGAGTTGCTGGAGCGCATCGAAAGCGCCTGACCTGCACATTCGCCACGCTGGCACCACGATCGACCCCTAAGGGTGCCAGTTCAGGGTTGTCATGGCACCACCGTGGCGCCATAGTTGTGCCATGGACCTGACGCCCTTCGTAGACGAACTCCGCCGGGAGCTCGCGGTCGCCGCCGAAGCGGCGGGCGAGGAAGCCGTCGCACTCGCCGAGCGGCTCACCGCGCCGCTCGAATCGGCGATCCGGCTCACCCTGCTCGACGCCCTTTCCGCGGCGGCCGACGAGATCACCCGCGACCTCGCGCCCGGTTCCGTCGAAGTCCGCCTGCGCCGCCGCGAAGCCGAATTCGCCGTCGCGCTGCCGACCGCTCCCGAACCGCCGCCCCAGGAAACGCCGCCGGCACCCCCGGAAACCGACGACGGCGCCGTGGCCCGGATCAACCTCCGGCTGCCCGAAGCGCTCAAGCAGCGCGTCGAAGAGGCGGCGAACCGCGAAATGCTCTCGACCAACGCGTGGCTCGTCCGGGCCGCGCACGCCGCACTCCGGCCCGGCAAGAGCCAGACCCAGCGCCGTTCGGCCTTCGGTGAGAAGTACACCGGCTGGGTCCAGTAACCCACCCCTCTTCCCTTCACGTCTCCGACCTGCGGAGACGCCACCAGAGCACCCCAGGAGGGCGCAGCCATGCCCGTTTTCGCCACCCCCGAGCCGATCTCGGCCACGCTCGACGTAAGCATCGCCGACATCCGGATCGTCGCCGGCGAGCGCGCGGAAACCACCGTCGAGGTCGAGCCCGCCGACCCGTCCGAACCCGAAGACGTGAAGGCGGTCGCCAAGACCCGCGTCGAGTTCGCGAGCGGCGAGCTGCTGGTCAAGGGCCCGAAGTACGCCACCAAGCTGTGGGGCCGGGGCGGCTCCCTGCACATCACGGTCGAACTGCCCGCCGGCTCGCGCCTGCGGTCCACGGCCGCCATGGGCGACATCCGGGTCAGCGGTCACGTCGGCGACAGCCGCATCAAGACCTCGGTCGGCGACATCCACGTCGACGAAGCCGCCCGGCTCGAGGCGAGCACCGCCACCGGCGACGTCACCGTCGAGCGGGCCACCGGGCACGTCGAGGCCCACACCGGCTCCGGCGAGCTGCGGATCCGCGAGATCGACGGCACCGCCGTGCTGAAGAACTCCAACGGCGAGACCCGCATCGGCGAGGTCACCGGCGACCTGCGGGTCAGCACCGCCAACGGCGACATCTTCGTCTCCCTCGCCCACGCGGCCGTGCACGCCAAGACCGCGTCCGGCGACATCCGGATCAACGAGGTCATCCGCGACGCCGTCGTCCTGGAGACCGCGGTCGGCGAGATCGAGGTCGGCGTCCGCGAAGGCACCGCCGCCTGGCTCGAGCTCAACTCCCTGACCGGCTCCGTGCGCAACACGCTCACCCCGTCCGAGGGGCCGGGCGGGACCACGGAAACGGTCGAGGTCAAAGCCCACACCTACACCGGCGACATCGTCATCCGCCGGGCCTGAAACTCCAAGCAGACAAGGGGAAGACCATGCCAGACGCCATCGTGGCCGAAGGGCTCGTCAAGAAGTACGGCTCCGTCACCGCGCTCGACGGGATGGACCTGCGGGTCCCGGAAGGCACCGTGCTCGGCGTGCTCGGACCGAACGGCGCCGGGAAGACCACCACCGTCCAGATCCTCACGACGCTGCAGAAGCCGGACGCCGGCCGCGCGACCGTCGCCGGGTTCGACGTCGTGAAGGACGCGCACGAGCTGCGTTCGCACATCGGCGCGTCGGGGCAGTACGCCGCCGTCGACCAGGAGCTGACCGGAGCCGAGAACCTCGAAATGGTCGGGCGGCTCTACCACCTGGGCACCAAGCGGGCCAAGGCCCGCGGCCGGGAGCTGCTGGCCCGGTTCAGCCTCGAAGACGCCGCCGACCGGCCGGTGAAGGGCTACTCCGGCGGCATGCGGCGCCGGCTCGACCTGGCCGGCGCGCTCGTGGCCAACCCGCCGGTGCTGTTCCTCGACGAGCCCACGACCGGGCTCGACCCGCGCGCCCGCACCGAGCTGTGGGACGTGATCACCGAACTGGTCGCCGGCGGCACCACGCTGCTGCTGACCACGCAGTACCTCGAAGAGGCCGACCGGCTGGCCGACAGCATCGCCGTCGTCGACCACGGGCGCGTGATCGCCCGCGGCACCGCCGACGAGCTCAAGGACCTGGTCGGCGGCGAGCGGATCGAGCTGACCGTCGGCACGCACGCCGACGTCGGAGTCGCGCAGCGGGCGCTGGCGCGGCTGGCCAGCGGGGAGCCGCAGGCCGAGGCGTTCCGGCTCACCGTGCCCGTGACCCACGGCGCGAAAGCGCTTACCGAAGCGCTCGCCCTGCTCGCCGCCGACGGCGTCGACGTCCGCGACGTCGGTGTCCGCCGCCCCACCCTCGACGACGTTTTCCTCACTCTGACGGGCCACGACGTGGCCGAGACCGCGAAGGAGGCCGTGTGATGAACGCGGTGCAGATGGCCGTGACCGACGGCGTGACCGTCGCCAAGCGCAACTCGATCAAGATCGTCCGGTCGCTGGACCTGCTCGGGTCCATCGTGTTCATGCCGGTGATGTTCGTGCTGCTCTTCGGCTACGTGTTCGGCAGCGTGATCGACATCCCCGGCATGTCGTACCGCGAGTTCATGCTCCCGGGGATCTTCACCCTCGCGGTGGCGATGGGCAGCATCGTCACCGGCTACGGGCTGACCGACGACCTGCAGAAGGGCATCATCGACCGGTTCAGATCGCTGCCGATGTCGCCGGCCGCGGTGCTGATCGGACGGACCACGGCGGATCTGATCCTCAACGTGACGAGCCTGCTCATCATGGGGATCGTGGGCTTGCTCGTCGGCTGGCGCATCCACACCGGCCCGCTCGAAGCGCTCGGCGGCGTCGTCCTGCTGCTCGCCTTCGCCTACGCGCTGTCCTGGGTGATGGGGACGCTCGGCCTGGCCGTGCGCAAGCCCGAGGTGTTCAACAACGTCTCGAGCGTGGCGATCTTCCCGCTCACGTTCCTGGCCAACACGTTCGTCGACAGCGGCCGCCTGCCCACCCCCCTGCGGGTGATCGCGGACTGGAACCCGGTCTCGGCGATCACGCAGGCGGCGCGGGAGCTGTTCGGCAACACGAGCGCGTCGATGCCGGTGCACGACGTCTGGCCGATGCAGCACGCGGTGCTGGCTTCGGTGCTGTGGATCGCGGTGCTGCTGGCGATCTTCGTGCCGCTTTCGGTGCGCTGCTACAAGAAGGCCACGAGCCACTGACTCACGGCAGCGTGAGGATCTCGCTGCCGTCGGCCGTCACCACGAGGGTGTGCTCGAACTGGGCCGTCCACTTCTTGTCCTTCGTGGTGACGGTCCAGTCGTCGGGCCAGATGTCGTAGTCGATGGTGCCCAGCGTGATCATCGGCTCGATCGTGAAGGTCATGCCCTCCTCGATGATCGTGTCGACGGAGGGCTCTTCGTAGTGCAGGACCGTCGGCGGCGTGTGGAACGCGGGGCCGACGCCGTGGCCGGTGAAGTCGCGGACCACGCCGTAGCCGAAGCGCTTGGCGTAGGACTCGATGACCCGGCCGATCACGTTGAGCCGGCGGCCCGGCCGGACCGCCTTGATCGCCCGCATCGTCGCCTCGCGGGTGCGCTCGACCAGCAGGCGGGCCTCCTCGGAGACGTCGCCGGCCAGGAACGTCCCGTTCGTGTCGCCGTGGACGCCGCCGATGTAGGCGGTGACGTCGATGTTGCAGATGTCGCCGTCCTCGATCACCGTCGAGTCCGGGATGCCGTGGCAGATGACCTCGTTGAGCGAGGTGCAGCACGACTTCGGGAAGTGGCGGTAGCCCAGCGTCGAGGGGTAGGCGTGGTGGTCGAGGACGAACTCGTGTACCACCTTGTCGATGTCGTCGGTGGTGGCGCCCGGCTTGACCGCCTTGCCGCCCTCTTCCAGCGCCTGCGCGGCGATCCGGCTCGCGATCCGCATCGCCTCGATCACCTCGGGCGTGCGCACGCCGTTGCCGGTGTCCCGCTTCGGCGCCGGCTTGTCCACGTACTCGGGACGGGCGATGGAACTGGGGACGTCACGGCGCGGCGTCTGAACGCCGGGAACCAGCGGGGCACGAACGGACATGCCCCCACTTTACGACGGCCCGCTCAGCCGAGCCCCGCCAGGAACCGGTGGGCCGCCTGCACCGCGGGTTTCGACGAGCCCGCCTCGGTCAGCAGCACGGCGAACGCCAGGTCGCCGCGGTAGCCGACGAACCAGCCGTGCGAGCGGGAGCCGTCGCCGAACTGGGCGGTGCCGGTCTTGCCCGCGACGTCGGGGATGTCCCGCAGGCCGGTCGCCGTCCCCGCGGTGACGACCTCGCGCATCATCCCGCGCAGCGCGTCGAGGACGTCCTGCGACGGCGCGTCGCCGACGTTCTTCGTGCTCGCCGGCATCCCCTTCACCAGCGACGGCGTCGGCACCTTCCCGGCCTGCACGGTCGCCGCGGCCAGCGCCATGCCGAACGGGCTGGTCACCACCGTGCCCTGGCCGAAGCCGTTTTCCGCGCGCTGGACGGCCGAGTCGCTGGCCGGCACGGCGCCGGTGACCGTGGTCAGGCCGGGCACGACGAAGTCCGCGCCGAGCCCGAACGAGCGGGCGGTGTCGGTGAGCGCCGAGGCAGGCAGGCCCGCGGCGAGCCGGGCGAAGGTCGTGTTGCAGGACCGCGCGAACGCCGTCTTCAACGGGACCCGGCCCAGGTCGAAGCGGCCTTCGTTCGGCACGACCCGGTTTTCGATCGTCGTGGTGCCGGGGCAGTCGACCGGGCTTTCGGCGTCGACGTCGCCGGTCGACAGCGCGGCCGCCGCCGTCACGATCTTGAACGTCGACCCCGGCGGGTAGCGCCCGGCCAGCGCCAGCGAGCCTTCGCCGTCGGCGGCGGCGTTCTGCGCCACGGCGAGGATGTCGCCGCTCGACGGCTGGATCGCCACCAGCGCGGCCGGGTACTCCTCGGTCTCGAGGGCCTTCTCGGCGGCGACCTGGATCCGCGCGCTGAGCGTGCTGGTCACGGCGGGCGCGGGCCGCGGCGGCTCGGCCTTGAGTTCGGCCGACTCGCCGCCGGTGACGTCCCGGGTGACGATCCGCCAGCCCGCCGCCCCGGCCAGCTCCTGCTCGACCAGCGCGCGGATGCCCGGCAGGACCTGCTGCCCGGACCCGCGGGTCACCGGCAGCAGCCGCTCCTGGCTGGCGAAGCGGACGCCGGGCAGGTCGTAGATCACCGGCTTGACCCGCTGGTAGTCGCCGGCCCGCAGGCTGATCACCGGGTAGGCGTCGCCGGGCTTGGTCTTGCTCATCCCGTCCAGCACCGAGCGGCCGGTGACCGACGGCTCGTACCGGTGCAGGGCCTTGGCGAGCGTCCCGGCGACGGCGCTCGGGTCGCCGGCCTTCTGCGGGTCGACGACCACGCCGATCACGGTCTGCGGGCGCATCAGCGGCACGCCGTCGCGGTCGAGGACCGGCGCGGTCTCCGGCAGCTGGGGCAGCAAGCCGAGGGTCTGGCCGACGGCCAGCTGCGGGTGCACGACGGTCGGCTGCCAGTGCACCTGCCAGCCGTTCTCGGCCGCGCGCAGCTGCGCGTCGGCGCGGTAGGACCAGCTGCGGCCGTGCGGCAGGTGCCAGGTCAGCCGGTAGCCGGCCGTGACGACGTCGCCGTCCGGCTGCTTCACCTCTTCGTCGTCGACGTCGAGCGACTCGGGATCGAGCACGCCCCGGACCTGGCTGAGCACGGTCTTCGCGGCGTCGGGCGAGTCGGTGTTCGCCGCGGCGGCGGCGATGTCCCCGGACGCGACGGCGTCCAGGAAGGCGGAGAGGGCGTCCTCGGGACCGTCGCCCGAGCACCCGGCCGTGGTCGCGGCGGCGAGCAGCAGCACCGCGAGCACACCGCGGCGTCGACGTGCACTCATGGCGGGATAATGCCTGGTCAGCGGGTGTCCGCCGGGCTGAAACGCCGCCACGGAAGAGTGGCTAGAACAGCACCGTCGCGTACTGGCCGACCTGCTGGAACCCGATCTTGCGGTAGGCCGCGAGCGCGGGGGTGTTGAACGCGTTGACGTACAGGCTCGCGGTGCGGCCCAGGCCGCGGACGAGCCGGTTGACGACCGCGGCCGTGCCGGCGGTGCCGAGCCCGCTGCCGCGGCGTTCGGGGTGCACCCAGACGCCCTGGATCTGCCCGACCGTCGCCGACATGGCGCCGATCTCGGCCTTGAAGACGACTTCGCCGTTTTCGAACCGGGCGAACGCGCGCCCGGCGCCGATCAGCTCCGTGACGCGGGCGCGGTAGCTGGCGCCGCCGTCGCCGCTGCGCGGGTCGACGCCGACCTCCTCGATGAACATCGACACGGCGGCGGGCAGGTACCGCTCGAGCTCGTCCGGCCGGACCGGCCGCACGAGGGGGTCGGCGGCCACGAGCGGCATGGCGTCGAGCGCCATCAGCGGCTGGTCGTCCCGGACCTCGCGGGCCGGGCCCCACTCGTCTTCCAGCTCGTCCCAGAGCCCGAGCACCTGCTCGGCCGGGCCGACGAGGGACGAGCAGGTGCGTTGTCTTCGCAGCGCGCGGTCGGCGAAGGACCGCAACGCGGGCGCGTTGCCGCGCAGGGGGATGAGGTTCGGCCCGGAGAAGCACAGCCCTTGGAGCCGCCCGGCGCGAACCGGGCGGCTGTCGGCGGCCCAAAGCTCACCACCGAGCCGCCACGGATCGAGACCGGCAGCCTCGACCCGGGCGCTGACCATGCAGCTGCCCACCGGGTCGGCGGCGAGCGCGGCACGGACCGCCGGATAGTCCCGATCATCGAGCAGCCGTGCACCTGCAAGCCGCAACACGAGGTCCAGGGTGCCAGATTCGGCCGGTAAACGGAACGCGAGGTCGTCGACACGCTGAGATGAACAGCCCGGTTCGCGTTCCGCGGGCAGAATCGGGCGTATGCAGCGGTACACGTACAAGGTCGTCGAGGTCCGCGAGAAGCTGCTCGGCGGGAAGATGTCGGGCGGCAAGCTCGAGAAGCTGCTCAACGACCACGCGGCCGACGGGTGGCAGCTCAAGGCGATCACCTCGGCGGAGGTGAAGGGCCGGGTCGGGCCCGGCGGGGTCGAGGGGCTGCTGGTCACCTTCGAGAAGCCGGTGGACTGATGGCGTGAACGACTCGTTCATGTCGCCTGGCGGCGTGAACGAGTCGTTCACGAGCTTCAGGCCGCGCCGCGGTAGGTGCCGATCGTCCAGGAGTTGCCCTCCGGGTCGCGGAGGCTGAACGTGTGCGAGCCGTACTCGGTGTCGGTCAGGGCGGCCGTGATCTCCGCGCCGGCGGCCCGTACCCGCGTGTGGATCTCGTCCACCTCGTCCGAGACGACGTAGATCGCGCCCGTGCCCGGCTTCATCGCGTCGTGGACGCCGTCCGGGCCGCGGACGCTGCCCAGCATCACCGCGCCACCCTCGGGCCAGCGCAGTTCGGCGTGCGCGATCAGGTCGCCTTCGGGCACCACCAGTGCCTCGGTGAAGCCCAGGATGTCGACGAGGAACCGGACCGCGGCCGGGGCGTCGTCGTACCGGAGAGCGGGCCAGACGTTCGGTTCAGGAGTCATGCTCGCGAGTCTTGCCCGGCGGCCCCCTCCTGGTCTTGGAGGAACGGGAGCTCCTCGGCGATCCACGTGCCCGGGGTGCACCCGGCCAGCGCGCGCCACTCGTTGCTCAGGTGCGCCTGGTCGTAGTAGCCGCACTCCACCGCCAGCGCGGCCAGGTCCGTGCGGCCCCGGCGCAGCAGCCGCCCGGCCCGCTCGAACCGCAGGACCCGCGCCGCCTGCTTCGGCGCCAGGCCCAGCTCCGCGCGGAACCGCTCGCCCAGGTGACGGCGGCTCCAGCCGACCTCACCGGCGAGGTCGCCGACGCGCACCCGCCCGTCGGAACCCCGCAGCCGGCGCCACGCCTCCCCCAGCTCGGGCGGCGGCGCCACCGGCTCGACGGCCCGGGCGGCCAGGACGTCGTCGAGCAGCGCGAACCGCTGCGGCCAGGTCGGCAGCTCCCGCAGCCGGTCCGGCAGCGAGCCGAGGCCGAAGCCGGCGAGGTCGGCCACCTCGCCGCTCAGCTCCGCCGCCGTGACGCCGAAGAGCGTGCGCACGCCCAGCGGGTCGAGCTCCAGCTGCAGGCCCTCCTGCACGCGGTCCTGCCGGATCAGGACCGCGTTCGTGTGCAGCCCGCCGATCAGCGCCCGCAGGCTGTGCCCGGCCATCCGGACCGGCCCGGCGAGGCTGATGACCAACGTCACGTGCCGGGACGGCAGGCCGCGGTGGACCGGCAGCGTCACCTCGTCCTGCCGGTACCCGACATAGCGCGTGACCAGGGGCCGCACCACGGGGTGCGGCTCGTGAACAGCCCAGGTCACGGTCACGAATGCCAGCGTAAACGTCACCACCGACAGTTCCGGTTCTGCTAACACGGAGGGTGCGTCCCCCACCGCGGAAGGAACCACCGATGACGATCCAGGAGCAGGCGCAGCAGCTGGAGCTGCTCGCCGACCAGGTGCCGACCGGCATCGCACTCGCGACCAAGAGCGACCTCGAAGACCTGCAGGCCCAGGTGCTCGGCCTGCTCGGGGAGACGTCCACCGCGACCGCGATCCAGGGCGCCATCCAGCTCGCTTCGCAGCAGATCGACGAGGTGGCGGCCGCGCTCGAGAACGTCCGCCTGCAGATCCGGGACGCCGCTCAGCACCACCTGCAGGGCTGACGCTCCCCCCAGGCCAGACTCAGCCGGCGGTGACCACGGGCTCGCCCTGGCCGAGGGACTCCCCGGCCTCCTCGGCGATGCGCATGGCCTCTTCGATCAGCGTCTCGACGATGGCGTGCTCGGGCACGGTCTTGATGACCTCGCCCTTGACGAAGATCTGGCCCTTGCCGTTGCCGGACGCGACGCCCAGGTCGGCCTCGCGGGCCTCGCCCGGGCCGTTGACGACGCAGCCCATGACGGCCACGCGCAGCGGGATCTCCATGCCCTCGAGCCCGGCCGTGACCTGCTCGGCGAGCGTGTAGACGTCGACCTGCGCGCGCCCGCACGACGGGCAGGACACGATCTCCAGCTTGCGCTGCTTGAGGTTCAGCGACTGCAGGATCTGGATGCCGACCTTGACCTCTTCGACCGGCGGCGCGGACAGCGAGACGCGGATGGTGTCGCCGATGCCCTGGCGCAGCAGCGCGCCGAACGCGACGGCCGACTTGATGGTGCCCTGGAACGCCGGGCCGGCCTCGGTGACGCCGAGGTGCAGCGGGTAGTCGCACTGCTCGGCCAGCAGCTCGTAGGCGCGCACCATGACCACCGGGTCGTTGTGCTTCACCGAGATCTTGATGTCGTGGAAGTCGTGCTCGGCGAACAGCGACGCCTCCCAGAGCGCCGACTCGGCCAGCGCTTCCGGCGTCGCCTTGCCGTACTTGTCCATGATCCGCTTGTCGAGCGAGCCGGCGTTGACGCCGATCCGGATCGGCGTGCCGTGGTCCTTCGCGGCCTGCGCGATCTCCTTGACCTGGTCGTCGAACTTCCGGATGTTGCCCGGGTTCACGCGCACGGCCGCGCAGCCGGCCTCGATCGCCGCGAAGACGTACTTCGGCTGGAAGTGGATGTCGGCGATCACCGGGATCTGCGACTTCTTCGCGATCGCGGGCAGCGCCTCGGCGTCGTCGGCCGACGGGCACGCGACGCGGACGATGTCGCAGCCCGCGGCGGTCAGCTCGGCGATCTGCTGCAGGGTGGCGTTGACGTCGGAGGTGAGCGTCGTCGTCATCGACTGGACGGAGATCGGGAAGTCGCTGCCGACGCCGACCGCGCCCACCTGGAGCTGGCGGGTCTTGCGGCGCTCGGAGAGGACGGGCGGGGGCAGGGCGGGCATACCGAGTGCGACGGTCACGCTTTCCAGCGTACCTACCCCGACCGGGCCACCTTCACCATGTCAACCGTCACGGTGAGCAGCATTACGGCCTGTGCGACCCGCCAGGGAGGGGCCGGAACCCCTCCGTGGCGGCTACTGCCCGATTCGAATCGGGTTGACGATGTCCGCCGTCACCGTGAGTAGCGTCACCGCGCCGCCGATGAGCACGAGGACCATGGTGATCCCGGACAACCGCGTGTAGTCGACCGGGCCGCCCGCCGTCTTGCCGCGCCGGGCGCGGATCCAGTCGCGGACGCGCTCGTACCAGACCACCGCGATGTGCCCGCCGTCGAGCGGCAGCAGCGGCAGCAGGTTGAACACCCCGATGAAGAAGTTCAGGCTGGCCAGCAGGAAGAAGAACAGCACCCAGATGCCCCGCTCGACGGCCTCGCCGCCGATCCGGCTCGCGCCGACGACGCTGACCGGGGTGTTCGGGTCGCGCTCGCCGCCGAAGATCGCGGTGACCACGGCGGGGATGCGCTCCGGGAACTCGACGAGCCGCTGCGCCGTCTCGGCGAACATCGTGCCGGTGAAGCTGAACGTGGCGCCGACCGCGGCGACCGGGCCGTACTGCGTGGTCGCCGAGGACTTCTGCGGCGAAGCACCGATCATGCCGACCTCTTTGACGCCTTCGGCGGTCCAGCGCTGCACCTTCGGCACGTCGACGGTGAGCGAAAGCCGCTGCTCACCGCGCTGCACCTCGAACGCGGTCGGGCCGCTGGTGGCCTGGACCGCGGTGAGCATCTCGTCCCAGCTCGCGATCGGCTTCCCGCCGACCGACAGGATCTTGTCACCCGCCAGGAGCCCGGCCGTCCTGGCCGGGGTGAGCGCGTCCGCGGCGCAGGTGGGGTTCTGCGCCTGCGCCTTGGCCTGCTCTTCCGTCGTGATCGACTGGGCGCACGACGTGGCCGACAGCACCGCCGGGGGCGGCGTGAGATTCGGCAGGCCCATCGTCACGGCCATCAGGTAGAGCACCACGAAGCCCAGGATGAAGTGGGTGATCGACCCCGCCGACATCACGACGGTGCGCTTCCAGGTCTTGAACCGCCACATCGCGCGCGGCGCCTCGTCCGGCGTCACCTCGTCGAGCGCGGTCATGCCGGCGATGTCGCAGAACCCGCCCAGCGGGATCCACTTGAGGCCGTACTCGGTCTCGCCGCGACGCCAGGAGAACACCGTCGGCCCGAAGCCCACGAAGTACCGGCGGACCTTCATGCCGAAGGCCTTCGCGGTGACCATGTGCCCGGCCTCGTGCAGCGCGACCGAGATGCAGATCCCCAGCGCGAACAGCACCACGCCGATGATGTAGGACACCGCTACTTCCCCTCGATGATCGAACCGGCCCGCGCGCGAGCCCAGCGCTCGGCGGCGAGAACGTCGTCGACGTCGCGCGGTTCGCGACGCCACTCGTCGGCGGCTCCCACCACCTCGGAAACAGTGTCCACTATCGACGTGAAGCTGGTGTTCTGCGCCAGGAAAGCGGACACGAGCTCCTCGTTCGCGGCGTTGTAGACGGCGGGCAGGCAGCCGCCCACGGTGCCGCAGTGCCGGGCCAGCTCGACGGCCGGGAAGGCCTCGTCGTCGAGCGGCTCGAACGTCCAGGTCGCGGCCTTGTCCCAGGTGCAGGCCGGTGCGGCGGCGGGAACGCGGTCGGGCCAGTGCAGGGCGAGCGCGATCGGCAGCCGCATGTCGGGCGGGCTGGCCTGGGCGATCGTCGAGCCGTCGGCGAAGGTCACCATCGAGTGCACGATCGACTGCGGGTGCACGGTGACGTCGATCCGCGCCGGCTCGATGCCGAACAGCAGGGCCGCCTCGATCAGCTCCAGGCCCTTGTTGACCAGGGTGGCGGAGTTGATCGTGATGAGCGGGCCCATGGACCAGGTCGGGTGCGCCATCGCCTGCTCGACGGTGACCCCGGCCAGCTCGGCGCGCTTGCGGCCGCGGAAGGGACCGCCGGACGCGGTGAGCACGAGCCGCGCGACCTCTTCCTTGCGCCCGGCGCGCAGGGCCTGGGCGATGGCGGAGTGCTCGGAGTCGACGGGCACCAGCTGCCCGGGCTTGGCCGCGGCGAGCACCAGCGGCCCGCCGGCGATCAGCGACTCCTTGTTCGCGAGCGCGAGGGTGGCGCCGGTGGCGAGCGCTTTGAGCGTGGGCTCGAGGCCGCGGGAGCCGGGCAGGGCGTTGAGGACGGTGTCGACCTCGACGGCATCGATCAGCTCGGTGACGGCGTCGGAGCCCGCGAAGAGCCGCGGCAGCTTGAACTCGCCCCGGGAGTAGCCCCGCTGCTGCGCTTCGGCGTACAGCGCGAGCTGCACGTCTTCGGCGGCGGTGGCCTTGGTCACGGCGACGGCCTCGACCCCGTGGGCGAGCGCTTGCGCGGCGAGCGCGGCCGGATCCGCCCCACCCGCGGCGATCCCGGCCACCCGGAACAGGTGCGGGTTGCGGGCCGCGACGTCGAGGGCCTGCACACCGATGGACCCGGTCGAGCCGAGCACGAGAACGCTTCGCGAGGTAGTCATCGCGGGCCATTGTCGCGCGGCCCGTGTCCGCGGCGCACCCGGAGGTGTGGGATCATCGGCGCGTACGTGGTTCACGGGTCTTGAGGAGTTCATCGTGGCAGGCAAGGCGGTCGAGAAGCGGCCCGAGGTCGACCCCCGCGACGAGCCGTCCGCGGCCTGGGGCTGGCACGGATCGTTCCCGAAGGGCACCCGGATCGCCGGCTGGGTCAGCGCGATCATCCTGCTGGTGATGATCAAGGGCAACCACGAGAACAACACCGAGAACGTGTGGCTCGTCGGCCTCGCACTGTTCCTGATCCTGCTGCTCGTGCTGGACATCCGCAAGCGCCGCACGGCCTGGCGCAAGTAGTCCGTGAAGGACTAACGTCCCCGGCATGAAGCTGCGCTGGGGTCTGGCTCTCGTCGGTGTCTTGAGTGCGTTGCTGGTGCCCGCCGTTCCCGCTTCGGCTGCTTTTTCGCCGGTGGTCCGGTGCGAGTTCACCCCGACCCCTTCGAACCCGGCCGCGCGTCCCGTGGTCCGTCCGCTGCCGTTCGCACTGACGCGCGGGACCGTGGACGTGACGTTCCGCTTCAACTACGGCCCGGTGACGGTGCGGTTGAACCGTGCGGGGGCGGCGCCGTGCGCAGTGCACAACATGGTTTCGCTGATCGCGCAGCGGTTCTACGACCGGTCCCAGTGCTGGCGGCTGTCGAACTCCTCCCGGTTGGGTGTCCTGCAGTGCGGGGACATCTACGAGGTCGAGAAGGGCGGGCCGGGGTACAAGTTCCCGGACGAGGTTTCGGGTGCCGAGACCTACCCGCGGGGGACGGTCGCGATGGGGAACCAGGGGCCGGGGACCAACGGGTCGGAGTTCTTCATCGTGCATTCGTTCGCGAACATCCCGGCGAACTATTCGGTGCTGGGGACGGTGGTGCGCGGGATGTCGGCGATCGATCACATGGTGAAGGACGGGATCATCCCGACCGCCCCGGACGGGCCGCTGGACGGGGCACCGGCTCATCCGGTGAAGATCCAGCGGGCTTCGGTGGGCTGGTAGGTCATTCGCCCTCGGCGGTCGCCAGCAGAATCCGCAACTGCTCCACGACCGCTGGAACGCTCGGCGCTGCTTGTTCCGGTTGGGTCGCCTGCGGGGTCGCGACCGAATCGAGGTCGGAGAACTTGGCGTCGCTTTCCGAGTTTGCCTTGAGAACGGCTCTGGCTCGCGAGTACCCCTCAGAAAGATCATCCGGCGAGTAACGTTCGACCACTTTCAACGCCCAGGACAACTCGGTCCAATCCTGCTGCTCTGATTCGCCAGCGAGGAACTCATCGATCAGCTCACGCGCGCAGCAGACGACGAAGACCGTGAACTCTGTGGCGAGATCCTCCGAAATGTACGGGCAGTGCCGGACGTAGTCCAGCAGGTCGGCCAAGTCCATAAAATCACCGGCCACCCCTGGCCGGAAACGCTCGACTGAGGCCAGGTCTTTCACCGCGTGTTCGGCGAGCCGCGGGGAGTGCAAATCCATCGAGTACGCCAGCACACTGGATACATGGCTCATCAGGCCGGACGTACCCAATTCGGCCGTGCTCGGACAGAGGTGTTCGTCGTTCCCCAGCGGGCACGGATCGACGATCTCGGCGAGAATGGCCGCCGAGAACTTTCGCTCGTGCTCGCGCAGCTTCTTCATGACCAGGCCGTCACGCACGTCTGCCCCGATGTAGAAGAGCTTCGCCAGGTGTTCCGGAACCTCGAGGATGCAAATCAGCACGCCGACGTCACACCTCCCGCGGTGCAACCGACCTTGCAGGTATTCCGCGACAGACGGGTTGTGCAACCCCACAGTCGACCGTCCGTCGAGATGAGTTCGGATGAGAAGCAGCGAACCGTTGAGCACCTTGACGGCACGGTGAAAACCTTGTGGATCAGCCCGAAACCCTAGGCATCGGCGATACCTGATCCAGACCTTCTCGAGTTCGTCGATATAAGTACCCGAATGAAGGTCCAGCACCGCCAGCAGTTCGAGAACCTGCACACAGGAGTCGTCCAACTCGTTTTCGACGACACGTCCCCACACCAGTTCTGGCTCGTCGAAGTTCGCCATCATCTGTTCCGGGACCCGGACACTCGGCACCCCGGCAAAGCCGCTCAGACCGAGCGTGCGCTCAGCGATCCGGGGGTTGAAATGTGGGCCGTAAACCAGCAAATACCAGGCATCCGACTCACCGAACCGGCGTTTCTCCCCCTCGGGGATTTCCGAATGGTAGACGAGGCTGTACAGAATTTCGGCCTTCACCCCCGGATCGAAGTAGGCTGAACTGACGAAATAGGTCAGCGGTGAAAGATCGGCCTCCTCCAGTGCGCCGTGGATCCGCTCGGCTTGCCGGAGGAGGTAGTCGCGAGTCGTCAGGACCACGCGCTTTCCCGGCGTCCGCCGCACACGCTCGAAGACCCTCAGCAGCCTGTTGTCCTCGTTCTTGCCCAGCTTGTCGCCGAGGGTGCTCCGCCCCAGGAAGTCATTGTAGTAGAAGAACTGAGGCACATCGGTGCGCCAAGCGGCATTGATCTCGTCGACGTCTTGCGAGATCTCGACGATCTCATAGCCCTCGTGGCAGTACCCCGCCGCCAGCATCTTGGCGATCGTGGTTTTGCCGATCCCGGGGGCTCCTGCGACGATGCAAACCGATCGCTCGTCGAGGAGCCGGCGCGCCTGCGAAAAAGCGGGCGTCTGAACGAATGTCCGGGAGCACCCCTCGATGTCCACGAGCAGATCTCCCGATCGCAGCAGACTCTCCTTGCGCAGGAGTGCTTGCAGCACCGCTGTTCCGCTGAGCCAAAGGCGAAAATGGCGTTCGACGATCTCCGGGCGTTGACGGAGTTCCGCCACGATCTGGTCCACGCCATAGATGTCGCCGGCCCCGGCGACGTGCGGCGCCAGGCCAGCCACCAGCTTGTCCTTCGCCTCGACGGTGAGTTCGACGCTGGTCGCCAGCAGGTACCTGTGCGGCGCGAGAGCCGCGATCTTCTCACGCTCGTCCTCGACCATCGTCCTGATCAGCCGGGCTCGGTTTCCGCGGGGCCAGTGCTTGCACTGCACGACGGTCAACGTGCCGTCTTCGGCCACGTGCCTCAAGTCGATGCCCTGGTCGCGTCCGCGAGCGAAAATCTCGAACGGCAGGCCGGTCAGCTGCTCGAAAAGATCACGACACAGCACCTCGAAGTCGAAATCACTGAGCCGCCCGAGGTCGAAGCTGTCCATCCGTCGAGTGTGCCCTCGTCCCCAGGACGCCGAAAGCCGGGTACCGCGGGCACCCGGCTTTCGGAACTGCCTTCTAACGTTCGCGCGAAGGCGACACCAATTCGCTCGGCCCGCCACCGGCCTCCCCGGCGACCGCCGCCAGCTCCTCGCCCACCGACTCGCGGTCCTTCGGGCGGGCGTCCTTCGTCAGCAACGACGCCACCGCGCCGATCAGGCAGACCACGATCGCGAAGCCGAACGCCACCGCCAGGCCGGACTGGAACGGGCCCGAGATCAGGTTCGGGAAGAAGCTGCGGCCGGTCAGGAACGACGCCTGGTCCGGGGGCAGGGACGACAGCTGGCTGCCCAGGAGCTGCTGGATCGGGTTGTAGCCCAGGAACGCCGCGAACAGCACCGCCACCGCCGGGAGGTTGGCCACCTGGGCCGCCGCTGCCTCGGGGACGCCGTGGGAGACCAAGCCGTCGTGCATCGTCGACGGGAGGCTGCTCGACAGGCCCGAGATGATCAGGCTGAAGAAGAAGCCGATCGACAGGACCATCGCCGCGTTCTGGAAGGTCGTCATCATGCCCGCGCCGGAGCCGCGCGCGTCGGCCGGGAGGCTGTTCATCACCTCGGCGCGGTTGGGTGACGAGAACATGCCCATGCCGATGCCGTTGACCAGCAGGATCGCCGCGAACGCCCAGTAGTCGAAGTTCACCGGCAGGATGATCAGCAGCAGGAACGTGATCGCCGTGATCAGCAGGCCGCTGGACGCCAGCAGGCGGCTGCCGATGCGGTCGGCGAGGATGCCCGACGTCGGGGCGGCCAGCAGGAAGCCGACCGTCATCGGGAGCATGTAGATGCCCGCCCACAACGGCGTCTGCTCGAACGTGTAGCCGTGCTGCGGGAGCCAGATGCCCTGCAGCCAGATGATCAGGATGAACTGCAGCCCGCCACGGCCGAGCGACGCCGTCAGGTTCGCGATGTTGCCCCAGGTGAACGAGCGGATCCTGAACAGCGACAGCCGGAACAGCGGGTTGGGCACCTTCATCTCGATGATCACGAACGCGACCAGCACCGCGACGCCGCCGATCAGGCACGAGAGCACCATCGGGCTGGTCCAGCCGGTCTGCGACGTGCCGTAGGGCTGGATGCCGTAGGTGATGCCGACCAGCACCGCGATCAGGCCGACGGCGAAGGTGATGTTGCCCCACCAGTCCATCCGCGCGTGCTTGCGGATGCCGGTGTCGTGCAGCTTGAGGTACGCCCAGATCGTGCCGATCACGCCGAACGGCACCGAGACGAGGAAGATCAGGTTCCAGTCGACCGGCGCGAGGACGCCGCCGACGACCAGGCCGAGGAACGAGCCCGCGATGGCCGCCACGCCGTTCATGCCCAGCGCGAGGCCGCGCTGGTTGGCCGGGAAGGCGTCGGTGAGGATCGCCGAGGAGTTCGCCATCAGGAAGGCGCCGCCGACGCCCTGCACGATCCGCCAGCCGATCAGCCACAGCGCGGCCGCGTCACCGCCGAACCAGGTGACGGCCAGCATGACGGAAGAAACGGTGAAGACGGCGAAGCCGAGGTTGTACATCCTCGCGCGGCCGTACATGTCGCCGAGCCGCCCGAAGCTCACCACCAGCACCGCGGTGACCACGAGGAAGCCCATGATCATCCACAGCAGGTAGCTGGTGTTGGCCGGCTCGAGGGGGTTGATCCCGATGCCCTTGAAGATGTCGGGGAGCGCGATCAGCACGATCGAGGAGTTGATCGTGGCGATCAGCATGCCCAGCGTCGTGTTGGACAGCGCGATCCACTTGTACCGCGGCCCCAGTTCCGCGATCGAATACGTCCGGCGTTCCGCCACTGTGCAACCCTTCTGCTGGCAAGTCCCTTAGCTAGGCTAAGCAAGTTGCTTGCGTATGGCAACCAAGTACGCGAAACACTTGGGAGAGCATGATCACAATGGGTTGACTGTCCTTTGTGGATCCTTTACCGAGGGACCAGCCGGCCCAGCAGCGCGACGCCCTCCTCGATCTCCGTCGCCGTCCGGGCCGCGTAGCCCAGCACCAGGCCGGGGCGGCCCGGCCGCTGGCGGTGCCAGGACAGCGGCTGGACCTTCACCCCCTCCGCCAGCGCGGCCGCCGCCACCGCGACGTCGTCGACCTCGCCGTCGAACGTGATCGTCAGGTGCAGACCGGCTGCCGCGCCGTGGACCCGCGCGGCCGGCATCGACGTCGCCAAGGCCCGGATCATCGCGTCCCGGCGACGCCGGTGGCGGGCCCGCACCACGCGCAGCTGCCGCTCCAGCTCGCCCGTCTCCATCAGCCGGGCCAGCACCAGCTGGGCCAGCACCGCGTTGCCCAGGTCCGCGAACCGCTTCGCCGCCACCAGGTCGTCGCGGAACCGGGGCGGCGCCAGCAGCCAGCCCACCCGCAGCGCGGGCGCCAGCAGCTTCGACACGCTCCCCGTGTAGCAGACCTCCGGCAGCATCGACCGCACCGCGGGCACCGGCGAGCGGTCGTAGCGGTGCTCGGCGTCGTAGTCGTCCTCCACCACGATCCCGCCGCCGGCCACCCAGCGCATCAGCTCGCGGCGGCGCTCGCCGCCCAGCACCACGCCCATCGGGAACTGGTGGGCGGGCGTCAGCAGCACCGCCGGCGCGCGCAGATCGGCCACGCGGACGCCGTCGTCGTCCACCGGGACCGGCGGGGTCGCCAGGCCGCAGTGGTGCAGGTGCTGGCGCGCGCCCAGCGAGCCCGGGTCCTCGACCGCGATCTCCGAGATCCCGTGCTGCCGCAGCACCTCCCCCAGCAGCGTCAGCGCCTGCGCGACCCCGGCCACCACGATGATCTCGCCCGGGTCGACGCGGATGCCCCGGTTGCGCGCCAGCCAGTGCGACACCGCCCGCCGCATCGACGGCGCGCCGCGCGGGTCGCCGTAGCCGAAGTGGGACGGCTCCAGCTCGTCCAGCACCGCCCGCTCGGCCCGCAGCCACGCCGCGCGCGGGAACGCCGTCAGGTCCGGGACGCCGGGCGTCAGGTCGAGCCGGGCCGGGATCGCGCGGATCGCGTCGAAGACCTCGACGCCGGGCAGCGGCGTGATCACCTTCGACGGCACCCGGGCGGGCGCGGGGTCCGGCGGCAGCACCGGCGCGGCGACCACGACCGTGCCCGCGCGGCCGCGCCCGGCGGCGTGCCCGTCGTCGATGAGCCGCTGGTAGGCCTCGGTGACGACGCCGCGCGATACGCGCAGCTCGGCCGCCAGCACCCGGGACGCGGGCAGCCGGCCGCCGACCGGGAGCCTGCCGTCGGCGATCGCGGCGCGCAGCCGGCCCGCCAGCCAGTCCGCGAGGCCGCCCGGCGGGGCCTCGCGCACGTCGAGCTGGAGGAAATCCGACCCTATGGACCCCTCCGAAGGACCTGCTTTGGCTCTGTCCACCGGACCATTGTCGCAGCACGCTGGGCTCATGGACACCACTTACGTGCACGGGTACGCCGCTCCCGAAGCCCGCCGCCTCGGCGACCAGGCCGACACCCTCGCCGCCCTCCTGCACGACGGCACGGCGTTCCCCGCCGGCAGCCGCGTGCTCGAGGTCGGCTGCGGCGTCGGCGCCCAGACCGTCCACCTCGCGGCCCGCAGCCCGGACGCGCACCTGACCGCGGTCGACGTCTCCGAAGCGTCGCTGCGGCAGGCCGCCGCGCGGGTCCCTGGCGTCGACTTCCGCCAGGCCGACCTGTTCGCCCTCGACGGCGAGTACGACCACCTCTTCGTCTGCTTCGTGCTGGAACACCTGCCGGAGCCGGAGAAGGCCCTCACCCACCTGAAGACCCTGCTGCGGCCCGGCGGCACGCTCACCGTGATCGAGGGCGACCACGGCTCGGCGTTCTTCCACCCGCGCAGCGAGCCCGCCCAGGCCGCGATCGACTGCCTCGTCCGCCTCCAGGCCGACGCCGGCGGTGACGCGCTGATCGGGCGGCGGCTGTACCCGCTGCTCGACGGCGCCGGCTTCGACGACGTCGTGGTCGAGCCGCGGACCGTCCACGTCGACGCGTCCCGGCCCGGGCTGGTCACCGGGTTCACCCGCGACACGTTCACCGCGATGGTCGAAGGCGTCGGCGAAACCGCCGTCGCCCGGGGTCTGGCGACCGCCGAGAGCTGGGCTCGCGGTGTCGCGGACCTGCGGCGGACCGAAACCGGGACCTTCCACTACACGTTCTTCAAGGCCACCGCGAGGACGTCGTGATCACCCGGCGGCTCGCGGGTAGCACCGATTTCGTCGACCGCGACCGCGAACGGCTGGAAAACGACCTCGCCGCGCTCGACCGCCGTCACCCGAGGGTGCGGTCCAAGGCGGCGAGGTGGTGGCGGACGCGGATCGCGCCCGGTACGCACTCCCCCGCGTAGCAGGCCAGCGCACGTTCCCAGTGCTCGCGCGCGGCCACCGCGTCGCCGAGTCCACAGTGGACTTCGCCGAGGCCGCAGTGGGCACGGCCCTGTTCGGGACCGCACCCGGTCTTCTTGGCCGCGGCGAGCGCGGCGCGGTGGTGGTCGAGGGCGTCCGACGCCGCTCCCCGCGCCGCCGCCACCGCGCCCAGGCTGTTGAGCACGCGCGATTCGACGCCCCGGTCGCCGCATTCCCGGGCCAGGCCCAGCGCTTCTTCCAGGTGCCGGGCCGCTTCCCCGGGCCGCCCCTGCGCCAGCCGGACGTCGCCGAGGTGCTTCAGGGCGACCCCGCGGTTGGTCGGGCTGCCCGTCTCGCGCGCGATTTCCATCGCCCGCTCGAGGTGCTGCGCGGCTTCGTCGTACCGGCCGCGCGCGTGCTCGATGTCGCCGAGGATGCCGAGCGCGTACCCCTCGCTCACCCGCACGCCCATGGCCCGGAAGTGCTCGAGCCCTTCCGCCAGCGAGCGCGCGGCTTCGTCGTGGTCGCCTTGCGCCGACAACGCGTCACCGAGGTTCACCAGCGCGTAGCCCTCGCTGGTGCGGTCGGCGGTTTCGCGCGCGAGCGCCAGGGCTTCCCGGTGGTACCCGGCCGCTTCCGCGTACCGGCCGATGCCGCGGCACGAGCAGCCGAGCACGATCAGGACCAGGCCTTCGCTGGTGCGGTCGCCCGTCTTCCTGGCCACCGCCAGCGCTTCCGTCGAGTAGGTGATGGCCTCGGCGAACCGGCCGAGCGCGCGGCAGACCAGGCCGAGCGTGTTGAGGACGTGGATTTCGGTGCGCCGGTCGCCGGTTTCGCGGACGAGGACGAGCGCTTCTTCCAGGTACCGCCGCGCTTCCCGCGACCGGCCGACGCGCCAGTGGCCGAGCGCGATCAGGGTCAGCGGTTCGGCTTCGGCGGCGCGGTCGCCGGCGTCGTGCGCCAGCGCGGACGCGTGCGTGTGCAGCACCAGCGCTTCTTCGTGGTAGCCGCCGACGTCGAGGTGGTGCCAGAGGATCCCCGACAGCAGGCGCAGGTGGTCGGCCCAGCCGTGCCGGGTGGCGTGCGCGGCGACGGCGAGCAGGTTGCGCCTTTCGGCTTCCAGCCAGGCTTGCGCCTCGATCACCTTGACGTCGGGGTCGGGCACGACCGGCCGCAGGTGCCGTTCCTGCGGCAGGACGACGTCCATGGCCTGGGCGGCGGAACGGACGTAGCAGTCGAACAGCCGCTCCTGGGCCGCGTGGCTCTCGTCCGGCTCGGCGGCCGCGAGCTCGGCGGCGTAGACGCGCAGCAGGTCGTGCAGCTGGACGCGGTCGTCGCCGGTGTGCTGCACGAGGTGGGCGCGCACCAGCACGCCGGTCAGCCGCTCGGCCTCGGGCAGCGGGACGTCGGCGAGCGCGGCGATGGTGACCGGCGTCAGGTCGCGGCCCGGGTGCAGGCCGCAGAGCCGGAACACGCGCGCGGCGTCGGAGGGCAGGTGCCGGTAGGACCACGAGAACACCGCGCGGACGGCGGTCAGCGGGTCGCCGCCGCCGTCGAGCAGGTCGAGCCGCCGCCGTTCGTCGGCCAGCTCCGCCACCAGCGCGGCGAGCCGCTCCCCTTCCCGGCCGAGGGCCAGCTCGGCGACCAGCCGCAGGGCCAGCGGCAGCCGGGCCGAGTACCCGATCAGCGCCGCGGTGGCCTCGGGTTCTTCGTCGACGCGCGGGCCGAGCAGCGCCCGCAGGAGGTCACGGGCTTCGGCGTCGGTGAGCAGGTCGACGAGCACCCGGCGAGCGCCGTGCCGGGCGACCAGTCCGGGCAGCGCGTCCCGGCTGGTCACCAGCACCAGGCACGTCGGCGAGCCGGGCAGCAGCGGGCGGACCTGCGCCACCGAGCCCGCGTTGTCCAGCACCAGCAGCATCCGGCGGCCGGCGAGCGCGGTGCGGAACTTCGCCGCGCGCTCGTCCGGCTCGGTCGGGATGTCGGTGCCGGGGACGCCGAGCGCGCGCAGGAAGCCGGACAGCGCGTCGCCCGGCTCCACCGGCCGGACCGTGCCGTAGCCGTGCAGGTCGAGGTAGAGCTGCCCGTCGGGGAACTCGCCGGGCGAGCGCTGCGCCCAGTGCACGGCGAGCGCGGTCTTGCCCACCCCGCCGGTACCGGAGAGGACGGCGATGCGCGCGCCGGTGTCGCCGTCTTCGCGGCGCAGCAGCGAGTCCAGCTCGGCCAGCTGGGTGACGCGGCCGCGGAAGCCGGGGACGTCGGCGGGCAGCTGCGCCGGGACGCGGGCCGGGGGCTCGGGGCCGGCGAAGTCCTGCCGCAGCACCTGGCGGTGGACGGCGCGCAGCTCCGGGCCGGGCTCGATGCCCAGCTCCTCGGCGAGCCGCCGGCGTATCTCCTCGAAGACGTCCAGCGCGGCGGCCTGCCGCCCGGACTCGGCGAGCACCAGCACCAGCCGGGCGTGCGCGGACTCGTTGAGCGGCTCCTCCGCGGTCAGCACCCGCAGCTGCACCGCCGCGTCCTCGGGGGCCGCGACCCCGGCGTAGGCCATCACGGCCTTGGCGCGCCGCATCGCGAGCGCGAGGCGGGCGGGGTGCTGGCGCAGGCGCTCGACGTCGGCGAGGGCCGGCCCGCGCCAGAGTTCGAGGGCCTCGCCGGGGGCGTCGCGCGCCAAGAGGGCCTCGAACTCCAGCAGGTCGAGCTCGCTTTCGCCGGCGGAGAGCCGGTAGCCGCCCTTGTCGGTGGCGATGAGGTCGGCGGGCCGCAGCGCCCGCCGCAGCCGGGCGACGTAGGTGTGGAGCAGGTCCAGGCACGACGGCGGCGGCTCGTCCCAGACGACGTCGACGAGGTCCTCGCGCCGGACGGTCCGGTTCGGCTGCAGGGCGAGCAGCGCGAGGATCAGCCGCTGCTTCTCCGCGCCGATCTCGACCGGCTCGTCACCCCGCGACACCGTCAGCGGGCCCAGCACGCCGATCCGCACCGGCTCGGGCGGGGCTTCGGCGAGCACCTCCCGCAGCCGCCGTTCGGTCTCCGGGCGCGGCCGCCGGACGTTGCCGAGCTCGGCGTTGCGCACCGCGCGGAGGCTCAGCCCGGCGCGCTCGGCGAGCTGCGCCTGCGTGAGCCCGGCGAGCACGCGGCGCGCACGGAGCCACCCGGCGAACGACCGGCCTTCGTCCACAGGCGTCCTCTCCCGCGTACCCGAGCGGAACGTACCCCTCAAGCATCACGATCGTGCCTCCCCACCTGTACCACCGAACGGCGAAGATAACCGTTTCCGCAGGTACCGACCGTGACCGCGGCGTGACTCGGCAGTACAGACGCTCGTCCACCACGAGTTCCTAAGCTTTCTCCCGTCCGGTGGTGACGAGGGGTTCGCGGAGCAGCCGTCGCGTGGGGTACGACGGCTGCACCCCGGGCTTTCAGACGCCGAAGCGCTCCAGCAGGGCGCGCACGGCGGCTGGGTCCTCGACGTGGGCGTTGTGCCCGAGGCCGGCGAGGGTGACCGCGTCCGGGTCCAGCGCACGCAACTGGCCGGGACGGCACATGGGGTCGTGCTCGCCCGCCGCCAGCACGACCGGGCACCGCGCCGCGGCGAGCAGCGCCGGCATGTCCGGTGCGCCGACGCCGAACGCGGCCGGGTCCATCGCGAGGCGCCAACCTCCCTCGGTCTCGCGAAGCCCGGCCGGGTCCGCGGGCGCGATCCCGAGCAGCCCGGACACCTTCAGGTACGCCTGCTCGGCGTCCACCCGCGTCTCGAACACCCGCGGCGGCTTGGCCGCGAAGCTCGCCGCGCGCCCGAGGTCGTCCTGGCTCCACTCGACCTTCACCCCGAGCGCCAGCACGCCGGCCACCTCGACGTCGTACTTCCCGGACGCCAGTTCGAGCGCCAGCACCCCGCCGAGCGAGTGGCCGGCGACGACGTACGGGCCCGCGCCGGGCAGCGCGCGGGCGACCGCGGCGGTGAGCGTCCCGAAGCTGTAGTGCGGCAGCGGCGCGGACGGGCCGTGGCCGGGCAGGTCGGGCACCAGGACGCGCCGGGCGAGCGGCGGGGCGAAGTGGGCCCAGACCGCGCCGGTCGCGCCGAGGCCGTGCAGCAGGAGGACGGCCGGTTCGCCCTCGCCGCCGGTGCGCATGTTCAGGGTGTCCATCCGCGCAGCTTCCCAAATTGTCGGTGGGCGCGGCTAGGGTCGGCTCGTGGCGATCACCGATCCGGACACCTACGTGCGAGGTGTCCCGTACGAGGAGCTGGCGCGGCTGCGGCGCGCCGGCCCGGTGGTGCGCGTCGACGACTTCTGGGCTGTACTCGGGCACGCCGAGGTGCGGCGGGTGCTGCGCGATCCCGCCGCGTTTTCCTCGCAGCTCGGCGGGACCCAGATCCGCGACGCGGCCGACCTCGCCTACGTGCGCCGGATGATGCTGAACATGGACCCGCCGGAGCACGGCAGGCTGCGGGGGTTGCTGACGAAGGCGTTCACGCCGAGGGCGATCGCGAAGCTGACTTCGCAGATCGAGACGTGGGCGCGGGATCTCGTCGCATCGGTCGCGGACCGGGGCGAGTGCGACTTCGCCGCGGTGGCCGCCGATCTGCCGCTGATCACCCTGGCCGGGGTGTTCGGCGTGCCGGAGCGGGACCGGCGGCTGATGTACGACTGGAGCAACCGCGTGATCGGCTACCAGGACGCCGAATACGCGGTCAGCTCGACGGTTTCCGTCGCCGAGGTGAGCGAGCTGGCGCGGTCCGCGCTCGCCGTCCGCCCGTCGCCGGGGCCGGACGGGTCGATGCCGGATCCGCGGACGCGCGCGGGCATGCCGGACCTCTACGCGTACGCGAACGCGCTCGGCGAGCACAAGCGCTCGCACCCGGGTGACGACGTGATGAGCACCCTGATGCGGCACGTCGGCGACGACGGCGGACGCGTCTCGCTCGCCGAGTTCGAGAACCTGTTCTGGCTGTTTTCCGTGGCGGGCAACGAAACCCTGCGCAACGGCCTGCCGGGCGGGATGCTCGCGCTGCTCTCGCACCCGGCGGAGCACCGGCGGCTGCTGGCCGACCGGTCGCTGCTGCCGTCGGCGGTCGAGGAGATGCTCCGGTGGTGGACACCGGTGATGCACTTCCGACGCACGGCCGTTTCCGACGTCCGGCTGTCCGATGTGGACATCGCGGCCGGGGACAAGGTGGTGGTGTGGTTTTCGGCGGCCAACCGGGATCCGGCCGTGTTCGCTTCCCCGGACACGTTCGACATCGGGCGGACGCCGAACGACCACCTCACCTTCGGCCACGGCCCGCACTTCTGCCTGGGCGCGCACCTGGCGCGGGTGCAGCTGCGGGCGATGTTCGAGGCGGTCCTCGACCTGCTCGGCCCCGTCGAGCTCGCGGGGGAGCCGGTCCGGCTGCGGTCGAACTTCCAGAACGGCCTCAAGTCGCTGCCGATCCGGTGGGGGCGCTGATGGAGATCCGCGAGATGCGGGCGTTCGTCGCGGTCGTCGAAGCCGGGACGATGTCGAAGGCGGCCCGCCAGTTGCACATCAGCCAGCCGGCGTTGTCCCAGACGATCACCGCGCTGGAACGGCGGCTCGGCCTGCAGCTGCTGGTGCGCACGAGCACCGGCGTGCAGACCACCGACGCGGGGACGACGCTGCTGGGCGAGGCACGGGCGGTGCTGGCGCGGCACGAGCAGGCCCTCGCCGCGCTGGCCCGGCACACCACGACGGGGGTGCTGCGCGTCGGCATCCCCCTGGAGCTGCCGCCCGAGCTGCTGCCCTCGGCGCTCGCGCGGCTGGCGGGGGCGTACCCGGACACGCGGGTGCAGGCCCGGCACCTGTCGTCGGTGGCGCAGGTGGCGGCGCTGCGGGCGGGCGAGCTGGACGTCGGGCTGGTGCGCGAGCGCCCGCCGGGCCCCGACCTGGACGCGGTGCTCGTCGTGGCGGAAGACGTCGGCGTGCTGCTGGCCGCGGACCTGGCGGAGAAGCTGGGTTCGCCGGTCCGGCTGGAGGACCTGGCCGGGCTGGAGTGGTTCGCGTTCGCCCGCGCGGGCAGCCCGGCCTGGTACGACGAGCTGGCGGCGATCCTGCGCAGCCACGGCCTCGACGTCGGCCCGGAGGTCCCGGAAGAGCAGCGGCTGATCGTCGAGCTGAAGATCCCGGCGGTCAACGCGGGCGGGGCGTACGCGTTCGCCCCGCCGCAGTGGCCGTACCCGCTGCCGGACACCGTGCGGTGGGTACCGCTCGCGGGCAACCCGATCGTCCGGCGGACGTGGGCGGTGTGGCCGGCGGCGGCGCACCGGCGTGACCTCGCGGAGTTCGTCGCCGCGCTGGAGGACTATCGACCGGACTGATCGCGGCCATAAGCAGCGCCGAACGCCGTTCCGGAAGTCCTTTCCGGCGCTCGCGTTTGAACCCTTCGACCGGGGAGACACCCGGGTCGCGGAGGAGTTGAACGATGAGTGCAGATCTGTCCGGGTCGACGGCGCTGGTGACCGGCGGGACGAGCGGCATCGGCCGCGCGACGGCGGTCGCACTGGCCGGGCTCGGCGCCCACGTGGTGCTGTCCGGCCGGGACGCGGCACGCGGCGCCGAGGTCGTCTCGGCCATCCGCGAGGCGGGCGGCAAAGCCGACTTCGTGGCGGCCGACCTGACCGACGCCGCGTCGGCGCGCGCCCTCGCCGAGCGGGCGCGGGAAGTGGGCGGCCCCGTCGACGTGCTGGTGAACAACGCGGGGATCTTCCCGACCGGCCCCACCGCCTCGACGACGGAGCCGGACTTCGACCGCGTGTACGCGATCAACGTGAAGGTGCCGTACTTCCTCGTCGCCGAGCTGGCCCCGGCGATGGCCGAGCGCGGGCGCGGCGCGATCGTCAACGTGTCCACGATGGTCGCGGCGAGGGGCATGACGGGCATGGCCCTGTACGGCTCGGCGAAGGCGGCGGTGGAGCTGCTGACGAAGGCGTGGGCGGCGGAGTTCGGCCCGTCCGGCGTCCGCGTCAACGCGGTCAGCCCCGGCCCGACCCGCACCGAGGGCACGGCGGTCTTCGGCGACGGCCTGGACGAACTGGCCTCGGCGGGCCCGGCCGGCCGCGTGGCATCCCCGGCCGAGATCGCGGCGGCGATCGCGTTCCTGGTGGCGGACGACGCAAGCTTCGTCCAGGGCGCGATCCTCCCGGTGGACGGCGGCCGGCTGGCGGTGTGAGCCCCGGCCGGGACGGCGTCACCGCAGGAAGGTGACGCCGTCCCGCGGGCGCTCGTCGACCGTCAGCGAGAAGACGTCCGGCCGCGCGTAGTGGCCCGACACATCGAGACTGTGCCGTGCCGCCACGATCTCCTCGCGGTCGATCTCCGCCGTGATCAGGCCTTCCGCGTCCCGCAGCGGCCCCGCCAGCACGTCGCCCAGCGGGCCCACGATCACGCTGCCGCCGCGGAACGGGTCGTCGCCGCCGGTCTCGTACGGGCACGCCGAAATCACGAAACACCGGCCCTCGTCGGCGATGTGGCGCATCGACGCCTGCCAGACGTCGCGGTCGTCCGCCGTCGGCGCGCACCAGATTTCTACGCCCTTCGCGTACATCGCCGCCCTGAACAGCGGCATGTGGTTCTCCCAGCAGATCGCCGCGCCCGCCAGGCCCGCCGCCGTCGGGACCGCCGGGAGGGTCGAGCCGTCGCCGCGGCCCCAGGCAAGGCGCTCGCGGGCGGTCGGGACCAGCTTGCGGTGCTTGGCGACCAGCCCGAGGTGCGGGTCGAGGAACACCGCCGTGCTGTAGAGCGTCGAGCCGTCGCGCTCGATGACGCCGACCACCAGGGTCGTGCCCGTGCGGGCCGCGAGCCCGGCCAGCGCCGAAACCTCCGGCCCCGGGACCAGTACCGACGCAGCGAAGTACGCCACGAACGGCACCCGGCCCGGGTACCCGCCGAGCACGGCCTCCGGCAGGACCACCAGGTCGGCGCCACGGATCTCGTCCTCGAACGCCAGGATCCGCCCGACGTCGACACCCGTGCCGAGCTGCAGCGCGCCGACGACCGTCATCCGCGGGCCGGCCACGGAACGACGGCGGACGTCCGCCGCTGGTAGTCCGCGTACTCCGGGTAGCGCGACTTCGTGATGCTCTCGGTGAACTTCGTCGATCCGACGAACAGCAGCGTGAGCAGCACCGCGCCGGCGACCGTCCACTGCAGACCGCCGGCGACGATCCCGAACGCCGCGATCACCCACCACTGCGCCTGCTCGAAGAAGAAGTTCGGGTGCCGCGAAAAGCGGAACAGCCCGCTCTGCAGGAACCGCGTCGGCGCGCGGCCCGCGTGCTTCTCGCGGTGGAACACCCACTGCTGCTGGTCCGCGACCGTCTCGCCGGCCAGGAACGCCAGGAAGACCACCGCGACGACGACGTCCGCCACCCCGAACGAGCCCTGGTGCTCCGAAGCGGTCAACGCGGGCAGCGTGATCAGCAGCAGGATCGCGTTCTGGTACAGCGAGATGAAGAAGAAGTTGAACACCTGGAACTGCCACGGCGCCATCCGTTCGCGCAGCACCGCCCACCGGTAGTCCTCGCCGCCGGGGGCGTAACCACCCTTCCGGGCGAAGTTGAACGTCAGCCGGATCCCCCACAGGGTGACCAGCGCGAACATCACGTTCAGCCGGGTGTCGGCGAACCCGGCGTCGGCCGCGAAGATCGCCAGGTACGCGACCGGGACGATCGACCAGATCCGGTCCACCCAGGAGTACTCCCTGGTCAGCACGGAAGCCAGCCAGGTGCCGAGCGTCACCCCGGCGAAGACGTAGAGGCAGACCCGCAACGCGTCCATCCCCTCACAATAGGACTTAAGATCGGCGGCATGAACCTGCCGCTGCGGGAACGGAAGATCGACGTCTTCTTCGCGGTGCTGTTCTCGGCCTTCACGGTGACGTCGCTGATCAGCGACCTGCTGCCGACCGTCGGGGTCGACTTCTCCCGGCCGTCGGGCAATTTCTTCGTGAACTCGAACTACTGGTACGCCCACGACGCCGACCCGCTGTTCATGCACCCGCCGGACTGGATGCGGATCGTCACCGGGCTCTCGGCGTTCGTCTACATGCCGTTCTACGTCGTGCTCGTCTTCGCGCTGCTGACCGGCAAGAACCGGATCCAGCTGCCGTCGGTGATCTACGCGACGATGATCGTCACGCTGACCGGGGTCGTCGTGTTCGGCGTCGAGTTCTTCGGCGACCCGGCCACGCGCACCGGCAACCCGGTGAAGTTCCTCGCCTTCAACCTGCCCTACGTCCTGGTGCCGCTCCTGCTGCTGGTCCGGATGCGCAAGCCACTCCCGTTCACCCGCCGTTTCTGACCGGAGGCGCAGTGCCGTACTCGTTCCTCAGCCACCTCGACTGCTCCCGGACCGGGGAGCGCTTCGACGCCGACGCCGTCCAGGGGCTTTCGCCGTCGGGTGGGCCGCTGCTCGCGCGGTACGACCTCGACGGCGTCCGCGAAGCCGTGACGCCGAAGGAGATCAGCGGGCGGGAGCCGACGCTGTGGCGCTACCACGAGGTGCTGCCGGTGCGCTCGCCCGAGCACGTCGTGAGCCTCGGCGAGGGCATGACGCCGCTGCTGCGGCTGCCGCGCTACGGCCGCGAGCTGGGGCTGTCCCGGTTGTGGATGAAGGACGAGGGCCTGGTCCCGACCGGCACGTTCAAGGCGCGCGGCGCCGCGGTCGGCGTCTCGCGGGCGGCCGAGCTCGGCGTGCGCGGGATCGCGATGCCGACGAACGGCAACGCCGGGGCGGCGTGGGCGCTGTACGCGGCCCGCGCGGGGCTGACGAGCCTGATCGCGATGCCGGACGACGCGCCCGCGATCACCATGCGCGAGTGCGTCGCCGCCGGCGCCGAGCTGTACCGGGTGGACGGTCTCATCGGCGACGCGGGCAAGCTCGTCGCCGCGGCGGTTCCGGGGCGGCCGGGGGTGCAGGACGTCTCGACGCTGAAGGAGCCGTACCGCATCGAAGGCAAGAAGACGATGGGGTACGAGATCGCCGAGCAGTTCGGCTGGCGGCTGCCGGACGTCATCCTCTACCCCACCGGCGGCGGGGTCGGGATCATCGGGATCTACAAGGCTTTGCTGGAGATGCGTGAGCTCGGCTGGGTGACCGGCGAGCTGCCAAAGCTCGTCGCCGTGCAGGCGACCGGGTGCGCGCCGATCGTCGACGCGTTCGCCCGTGGGGCGCGGGAAAGCGAGCCGTTCCCCGACGCGCGGACGGTCGCCTTCGGCATCACCGTGCCGAAAGCCATCGGTGACTTCCTGGTGCTCGACGCCGTGTACGCGACCGGCGGGACCGCGGTCGCCGTCACCGACGAGGAACTCCTTGCGGCGCAACGGGAACTCACCGAGCGCGAAGGCACTTTCGTCTGCCCCGAAGGCGGCGCGTGCTTCGCCGCGCTGCGGCACCTTCGCGAGTCCGGGTGGCTCGAAGGCGACGAAGACGTCGTCGTGCTCAACACCGGCGCCGGGATCAAGTACCCGGAGACGGTGCCGCTCGACGTCCCGCTGCTGGCGAAGACGGACTCGATTCCTTAGAGGACCGAGCGGACCGTTTCGGGGTCGCGGGCGACGACGGTGGTGCCGTCGTCGGCCGTGATGATCGGCCGCTGGATCAGCTTGGGGTGCTCGGCCAGCGCGTCGATCCAGCGGGTCCGGTCGTCGGGCGTGCGGCCCCACGACTTCAGGCCGAGGTCCTTCGCGACCGGCTCGGCCGTGCGCACGATGTCCCACGGTTCGAGGCCGAGGCGCTCGATCACCTCGGTCAGCTCCGCCGCCGTCGGCGGGTCGTCGAGGTAGCGGCGCACGGTGTACTGCGCGCCCGCTTCGTCCAGCATCGACACCGCCGACCGGCACTTCGAGCACGCCGGGTTGACCCAGATCTCCACGGCGGGAGCTTACCGCGCTGGTTTTGGAGCAGCTGTTCTGTTACGGTCGCGGCATGCCCCGCCCCCGTGTCCACGACCTCGACGCGCTGCTCGACGTCGCCGAGCGGCTGGTCGCGTCGTCGGGGTACGAGAACGTGACCGTGCGCGGGCTGGCGACGGCCGCGGGCGTGCCGAACGGCACGATCTACCACGCGTTCGGCTCGCTCAGCGAACTGCTGGCGCGGGTCTGGGTGCGCGCGGCGACGGCGTTCCTCGACCTGCAGACGTCGCTGGTGGACGCCGCGGAAACGCCGGTCGACGCGGTGGTCGCGGCGGCCGGCACCCCCGCGTTGTTCGCCGACCGGCGGCCCGACGCGGCCCGGATGCTGCTGAAGGTCCGGGGTGACCGGCTGTTCGGGCCCGAGCTGCCCGACGAGCTCGCCGACACCTTGCACGCGCTGGACAACCGGCTGGTCGCGCTGCTGGTGCGGCTCGCGCGACTGGTGTGGGACCGCGGCGACGGCTTGGCCGTCGAGGTGATCACGACCTGCGTCGTCGACCTGCCGACCGCGTTCTTCCGCCGTGACCTCACCGATCCACTGGTGCGGGCGCGGCTCGCCGCCGCCGTGCGGGCCGTGCTGACCGTGCCACCCCGAGAAAAGGACCGACCGTGACCGTTTCCGTGCTTCACCTGGGTGACGACGAGAACCGCTTCTCGCCCGAGTGGCTGCAGCGCGCGCATTCCTTTTTGGACGGTGTCGAAGGCGCGCTGGTGACCACCGGCGGCGGGAAGTTCTACTCCAACGGCCTCGACCTCGAATGGCTCACCGCGCACGGCGACCAGGCCCAGTCCTACGTCACCGACGTGCAGGAGCTGTTCGCGCGGGTGCTGACGCTGCCGGTGCCGACGGTGGCGGCGATCAACGGCCACGCGTTCGGCGCGGGCGCGATGCTGGCGATGGCGCACGACTTCCGCGTGATGCGCGCGGATCGCGGCTACTTCTGCTTCCCGGAGGCGGACATCAACATCCCGTTCACGCCGGGGATGGCGGCGCTGATCCAGGGCAAGCTGACCCCGGCGGCGGCGATCGCTTCGATGACGACGGGACGCCGGTTCGGCGGCGCGGACGCGCTGGAAACCGGGCTGGTGGACGAAATCGCGGGCGAGGCCGAGCTGGTGGAGGTGGCTTCCGGGCGGGTCGGGGCGCTGGCGGGCAAGGACCGCGGCACCCTGGGCGCGATCAAGGCGACGATGTTCGCCCCCGCGGTGACGGCTTTGCGCGCGCCTGCTTAGACCTGGTCTCGAAACTCAAGGGTGTGTCACTGCGCAACCTTCCGGTCCTGGTCGTCGATCGTGGGCAGTCGTGGCGAAGACGACGCAGCAGCGGCGGGTCGAAGACCGGCTCCGGGAGCTGATCGAACCCCTGATCCCGTCCCGGCCAGCGCCGCACTGGAGGGGATCTTGTTCGCGCTCGACACCGGCTGCCGTCGGTGAGACCTACCCGAGCAGCTCGGATGCGGTTCCGGGCACACCGCGTGGCGGCGGTTACGTGAGTGGCAGGACGCTGCGGTTCAAACGCCTCGGGCTGCGCTACGACCGGACCGAACGCACCACGCTGGCGCTACTCACGCCGGCCTGCACCGTGATCAACGTCCGCACCATCGGTGGGGCCGCCTCTTCAGAGGCGTTCGATGCGGTCGGCCTGCGGGCCCCGGTCGCTCTGACGCACCGCGTACCGGACCCGGTCACCCTTCTGCAGCGGCTCCGACCCCATGATCACGGACGCGTGGGCGAAGAGATCGTCGCCGCCCGCGTCCGGGGTGATGAAGCCGAAGCCGCGGTCGTCGTCGTAGCGCGCGACGACACCCTCGCCGCCTCGTGCGGGCACGTCCCGCGCCGCCGGCCCTGCGGCCGCGGCCGACCGCTGCGGCGCCGTCTGGGGCTCGGCGCCCCGGACCAGGTGCACGTCGCGGGCCTGCGGGCCCTTGTCTCCACTAGCCACCTCGTAGGCGACGCGGTCGCCCTCCGCGAGCCACGTCAGCCCCTCGGCCAGGGCCCGGGCGTGAACGAAGACGTCCCCGGCGCCGGAGTCGGGGTTGATGAAGCCGAAGCCCTTGTCCTCGTCGTACCAGGCCACCGTGCCGTCGGCACCGTCCGCGTTACCGGCCGCGGCGGGTGAGCCGGCCCCTGCTCCCAGCGGGATCACGTGCCCGGCCTGCGGGCCGCGCTCGCCTTCGACGATCAGGAAGGCCACCCGCTGCCCCTCGGCGACCACGCCGCCGGTCACGATGGCGGAGCTGTGCACGAAGATGTCGGCGCCACCGCCGTCCGGCGACGCGAAGCCGTACCCCTTGCCCGGTTCGTACCAGTTGATGGTGCCGAGCAGGCCCACGGCGCTGCCGGTGGCCGCATCGGCGGTGACGCGAACGCGCAGCGCCTGGGGCCCGCGGTCGTTCTCGCCGACCTCGAACTCGACGGCCTGACCCTCGCGGAGCAATTTCGCGCCGCCGTCCCCGACGATCTCGGAGGCGTGCACGAACACGTCCGGCGAGCCGTCCTCGGGCGCGAGGAAGCCGAACCCACGTTCGGCGTCGAACCAACGGACGGTCCCTTGCGGCATCAAAAGCTCCAGGTCGAGAGGGCGGGCACTGGCCCCCAGTCTCCCTGACCGACCTCCGGTCCGTCGGACCGGGCCCACAGGCGGGCGGTTCACCCAGCGACACGCCGAGTTCGAGACCTGGTCTTGGGCCTCCGGCCCCCGGTGTCCATTCTACCGGCGGGCACCGACAGTTCCGGGAAGTCCGTGACTGCCACCTTCACGGCTTGGCGACCTCGGCGAGGCGGCGGCGCAGGTGGGCGCGTTCCGGTTCCGTGCCCGCGAGGGACAGCGCCTCCCGGTAGGCCTCGGCGGCCTCGGGGTGGCGACCCAGGCGACTGAGCAAGTCGCCGCGGGCGGCCGGGAACGGGCTGTACTCGCGCAGGCGCGGCTCGCCCGCCAGGGCGTCGAGCAGGGACAGGCCCGCTGCCGGGCCGTCGCGCATCGCCACGGCCACCGCCCGGTTCAGGTCCACCACCGGGGAGGGGGCCAGGCCGCGCAGGACGTCGTACAGCGCGACGATCTGCGGCCAGTCCGTGCTCGCCACGTCCGGGGCCTCGTCGTGCAGCGCCGCGATCGCCGCCTGGACGCCGTAGAGCCCGGGTGGGCCGCCGGTCAGCGCCGTCTCGACCAGCGGCGTGCCCTCGTCGATCATCGCGCGGTCCCAGCGGGTGCGGTCCTGGTCGTCGAGCAGGACCACCGCACCGTCCGGGCCGGTGCGGGCGTCGCGGCGGGCGTGGATCAGCACCAGCAACGCCAGCAGGCCCGCGACCTCGCGTTCGGCGGGCAGCAGGCGGCGCAGGATCCGGGCCAGCCGGATGGCCTCCTCCGCCAGGTCGAGCCGCTGCAGCTCCGGGCCCGAGCTGGCCGCGTACCCCTCGGTGAAGATCGAGTAGACGACCTGGAGCACGCCCGGCAGCCGCCCGGGCAGCTCGGCCGGGTCCGGGACGCGGAACGGGATCCGCAGCGTGCGGATCCGGTGCTTCGCCCGGACGATCCGCTTCCCCATCGTCGCGCTCGGCACCAGGAACGCGCGCGCCACCTCCGGCGTGGTCAGCCCGGCGAGGCAGCGCAACGTCAGCGCCGTGCGGTCTTCCGCGGGCAACGCCGGGTGCGCGCACGTGAAGAACAGCTGGAGCCGCTCGTCCGGCAGCCCGCCGTCGGACTCCGGCGCGGGCGCCGCGCGCTCGGCCTCGACCTGCAGCACCGCGAGCCGGGCCGCGTAGGCCTGGTCGCGGCGCAGCCGGTCGACGGCCTTGCGCCGCGCCGTCGTCATCAGCCACGCGCCCGGCTTCGGCGGCACGCCCTCGGCCGGCCAGTGCACCAGCGCGGCTTCGATGGCCTCCGATGTGACCTCCTCGGCCAGGTCGAGGTCGCCGAACCGGCGGACGAGCGCGGCCAGCAGCAGCCCGCGCTCCTCCCGGAACACCGCCTCCAGTATCAACCGGGGCTTCGCCCCGGGCCGGGGGCTCTGCCACCCGGAACCCCCGAAAGCATCCATCGACGCCGCCGCTCGCTCCGACACCGCTGTCAGTCCCCGTAGGACGCGAGCGGGCGCACCACGATGTGGCCGCCGTCGCGGGAGCCGGGGCAGCGGGCCGCCCAGTCGAGGGCGACGTCGAAGTCCGGCACGTCGATGACGAAGTAGCCCCCGAGCACCTCGCGGGACTCGGCGAACGGCCCGTCGGTGACGATCCGCTCGCCCGTCTCGGTGACGCGGACCGCGGCGGCCGTGGTGAAGTCGGCGAGCGAGTTCCCGCCGACGTGGACGCCGGCGTCCTTCATGGACTTGTCGAACAACATCCAGTCCTCGGGCGTGCTGCAGCCGGTCGGCTCGCCCTGGGCGTCGAGGCTGGCGTTGATCAGCATCAGGTACTTCACGGGATCCTCCGGTGTCTCGGTTGTCGTACGCGATCACTACGAACGGCCGGCGCCGCCTTGGACACCCTCGCCGAAGATTTTCTCATGTCAAGAAACTTTGACACGGTGTCTGGTTTGTTTTACCTTGGCGAAGGTGACCCACGAAGAGAAGAACGCCTGGATCCGGGGGCTCGCCGCGGTGGTGAGCTACGCGGTCTACCTCGTCCTGGTCCTCGGCCGGGCCGGCGGGCGGCCGCTGGCCGAAGTCCCGTACACCGCGACGCTGCTCTGGACGATCGGCGCCTCCATCGCCGCGGCGATCGTGCTGAGCATCGTGGCCGCGGTGGTTTCGAAGGACGGCGAGAAGGACCAGCGCGACCGCGAGATCGGCCGGTTCGGCGACCACGTCGGGCAGGCGTTCGTCGCCATCGGCGCGGTGGCCGCGCTGCTGCTGGCGCTGGTCGAAGCACCGCACTTCTGGATCGCCAACACCGTCTACCTGGCGTTCACGCTCTCCGCGGTGCTCGGGTCCGCCGCCCGGATCTCCGCTTACCGCCGGGGTTTCCAGCCGTGGTGAAACCGACCCGCGTCACGAACTCGATCCGCGCCCTCCGGTTCGCCAACGGCCAGATGACCCAGGCCGACCTCGCCACCCGGATCGGCGTCACCCGCCAGACCGTCATCGCGATCGAGCAGGGCCGCTACTCCCCCTCGCTCGAGATGGCTTTCCAGCTCGCGCACGTGTTCGGCGTCCCGCTCGAAGAAGTGTTCCAGTACCCGGAGGAGTCCTCGTGAAAGCGATCGTCCAGTCCCGCTACGGAAGTCCCGGCCTGCTCGAATTCCGGGACGTCGACAGACCTTCGCCCGGTGCCGGCGAGGTCCTCGTGCGCGTGCACGCGGCCGGCGTCGACCCGGGCGTGTGGCACCTGACCACCGGGCAGCCCTACCTGTTGCGGCTCCTGGGTTTCGGCCTGCGGCGGCCGAAGCAGCCGGTGCGCGGCCTCGACTTCGCCGGCACGGTCGAAGAGACCGGCGACGGCGTGACGCGGTTCCGGCCGGGCGACGAGGTGTTCGGCGGCTGCGCGGGCTCGTTCGCCGAACTCGCCGTCGCCGACCAGGACCTCGTCGCGGCGAAACCCGCGCGCCTGTCGTTTGAACAGGCAGCATCAGTCCTGGTCTCCGGCGGCACCGCCCTGCAGGCCCTGCGCGACGCGGGCCGGGTCCAGCCGGGGCAGCGCGTCCTCGTCATCGGCGCGGCGGGCGGGGTGGGCTCCTTCGCCGTCCAGCTCGCCAAGGCCTTCGGCGCGCACGTGACCGGCCTGTGCAGCACCGCCAAGACGGACCTGGTCCGCGCGCTCGGCGCCGGCCACGTCCTCGACTACACGCGCGAGGACTTCACGACGGACCGGTACGACCTGATCATCGACACCGCGGGCCTGCGCTCGCTGACCCGCCTGCGCCGGGCGCTGACCCCGCGCGGAACGCTGGTGATCGTCGGCGGCGAAGGCGGCCGGTGGCTCGGCGGCATCCAGCGGGTGCTCTTCGCGGCACTGCTGAACCCGCTCGTGCGGCACCGGCTGCGGGGACTCGTCGCCCGCGAGCGCGGCGCGGACCTCGAAACCCTGCGGGAGCTGATCGAAGCCGGGAAGCTCACGCCGGTGCTCGACCGGACCTACCCGCTCGCCGACGCCGCGGCCGCGATCGGCCACCTCCACGCGGGCCGCGCGGCGGGCAAGGTCGTCCTGCTCCCCTGAAGCGGCCCGTCAGCGGAAGGCCTCGACGTGCGCGGCCGCCTCGCGCGCCCGCGCCGGCATGCCGGGGGAGCTTCCGCGCCGACGGTGCCGGTGGCGCCGGTGACCAGGAACATCTCCGCCCCCAGGATCGTCCTGGCCCACCGCAGCGCCACCGGCCGCCGCGTCAGCCCTGCTGCAGGTCCTCGAACTCGACGACCTGCCGGACCTCGACCTCGATCTCCATGTCGAACAGCTCGACGTAGCGCCGGGCGAACTCGACGGCTTCCGCGCGGTCCGCGGCGTTGATCAGCGCGAACCCGCCGATGACCTCCTTGGCCTCGGCGAACGGGCCGTCGGTGACGCGGATCGCGGCCCCGCGCGGCTTGCGGACCAGCGCACCCTTGTCGGACTTGTGCACGCCCTCCGCCGTGATCAGGATGCCCTTTTCCGCCGACTCCTGGATGAACCCGCCCATCTTCTCCACGAACTCCGGACTGGGGTTCCACGCCTGCGGGTCGCTCTCGTCGATCCGGTGCATCATGAGGAAACGCATGGTCTTGCTCCCTGGTCTTCCTGGCCGTGGTCCGGGGCCTTCCGGACGCGATGACCGGCCTTCACCCCCGCGTCGATCGGCCGCACGCGGCGTTCGACATTTCTCCCGGACATCTTCCCGGGCAGAGTGCTGTGACGCGCGTCACCATCGGCTGGAGGTGCCCGATGCCCGTCGTGCTCGCGATCGGAACGCGCAAAGGCCTGTGGCTGGCGACCAGCCACGACGACCGGAAGACCTGGGAGGTGACCGGCCCGCACCACCCGATGACCGACGTCCACGCCGTCGGCATCGACACCCGCCGCGCCACCCCGCGCCTGCTCGCCGGGGTGACCAGCGAGCACTTCGGGCCGAGCGTCGCCACCAGCGACGACCTCGGCGCGACCTGGGACGAACCCGGCCACGCGCCGATCGCGTTCCCGCCGGACACCGGCGAATCCCTCGCCAGGGCGTGGCAGCTCGTGCCCGGCCCGGCGAGCGAACCGGACGTCGTCTACGCCGGCACCGAGCCGTCCGCGCTGTTCCGCTCCACCGACGGCGGCCGCACGTACGAGCTGGTCCGCGGCCTGTGGGAGCACCCGCACCGGGAGCACTGGACGCCCGGGGGCGGCGGCAAGGCGATCCACACCGTGCTCCCGCACGCGACCGAACCCGGCCACGTCACCGTCGCGATGTCCACCGGCGGCGTCTACCGCACCGAGGACGGCGGCGAGTCGTGGCGGGCGAGCAACACCGGCATCAAGGCCGTCCACGTCCCCGACCCGTACCCCGAATACGGCCACTGCGTGCACAAGGTCGCCACGCACCCGGCCGCACCGGACCGCTTCTACGCGCAGGTGCACCACGGCGTCTACCGCAGCGACGACGGCGGCGCGAGCTGGCAGTCCATCGCCGACGGGCTGCCCAGCGACTTCGGCTTCCCCGTCGTCGTCCACCCGCACCGGCCCGAGGTGATCTACACGTTCCCGCTGGTCGCCGACGCCCTGCGGTTCCCCCCGGACGGCCGCTGCCGCGTGTACCGCAGCGAGGACGCCGGGAAGTCGTGGGAAGCGGTGGGCGCCGGCCTGCCGGACGGCTACTGGGCGGGCGTGCTGCGGGACGCGCTGTGCACCGACGACGCCGACCCGGCCGGGGTGTACTTCGGCTCGCGCTGCGGCGAGGTCTACGCCAGCCGGGACGACGGCGACAGCTGGCAGCTCGTCGCGGCGCACCTGCCCGACGTGCTGAGCGTCCGCGCGGCGACGGTGTGACCGTGCGGATCACCGTGCTGCTGCCCGGAACACTGCGCGAGAAGGCGGGCGGCGAGGCGAAGCTGGACGTCGAAGTCGGCGAGCCGGCCACGCTGGGCACCCTGCTCGACGCCCTCGCCGAGCGCTACCCGGCACTCGAACGGCGGCTGCGCGACGAGCAGGCGGGACTGCGCCGGTACGTCAACTTCTTCGTCGACGGCGAGGAGTGCCGCCACCACGGCGGCCCCGACGTCGTGCTCCGCGACGCCGCCGAGGTGCAGATCATCCCGTCGGTCGCGGGAGGCTGAGCGCCTCGGCCCGGCGCCGGGTGCCCACCAGCGCCAGCGCGAGCAGCCCGGCGCCGAGCCCGGCGACCAGCCACCACACGCCGTGCGCGCTGCCGGCGAGCGCGACACCCAGGGTGGTGCCGGTCTGCCGTCCGGTGGACGCCAGTGAGGCAGCCACCCCCGCCATCGACCCGGGCATCCCGGAGACGGCGGTGTTCGTGATCGGCGGGTTGACCGTGCCGAGGAAGACGCCGAACAGCAGGAAGACCGCGAGCACCAGGGGCAGCGGCGTCGCCGGGCCGAGCCACGCCGCCGCGGCGCCGCCGAGGGCGAGCGCGCTGCCGGCGACGACCAGCGGCAGCCGCGGCCCGGTGGTGCCGACCAGGCGCCCGGTGCGCGGCGACAGCACGAGGACCAGAACGCCGACCGGGAGCAGGCACAGCCCGGCCGCCAGCGGCGGCAGGCCGCGGACGTCCTGGAGGTACTGGGTGGCGGTGAACAGGAAGATCCCGAACCCGCACAGGGCCAGCACCGCCATCACGATCGCCGAGCTGAAGGCGACGTTGCGGAACAGGTGCAGCTCCAGCAGCGGGTCGGTGCGCCGCGGTTCGTGCACGAGCAGGCCGGCCACGCCGAGCGCGGCGACCGCGAACAGGCCGAGGACCAGCGGCGACGTCCAGCCCAGCGGGCGCGACTCGATCAGCGCGTAGACGACGCTGCCGAGCACCACCAGCACGAGGAGCTGCCCGAGCGGGTCGAACCGGCGGGCGCGGGGCGCGCGGGACTCGGGCACGAAGAGCGCGGTGGCCACGAGTGCCGCGGCGACGATCGGGACGTTGACCCAGAAGACCGCGCGCCAGCCGAAGCCGTCGACGAGCGCGCCGCCGAGGATCGGCCCGAGCGCCAGCGCCAGCCCGGACATCGAGCCGAACACGCCGATCGCGCGGGCGCGTTCGGCCGGGGCCGGGAAGGTGGTGGCCACGATGGCCATCGCGACCGGGTTGAGCATGGTGCCGCCGATCGCCTGCAGCGCGCGGGCCGCGATCAGCCAGCCGATGCCCGGCGCGAGGCTGCACAGCAGCGAACCGAGCCCGAACGCGGCGAGGCCGCACTGGAAGACCCGCTTGCGGCCGAACCGGTCGGCGGCCGAGCCGGCGAGCACCAAGAACCCGGCCAGCACCAGCGTGTAGGCGTCGACCGTCCACTGCAGCCCGGAGACGGACGCGCCGAGGTCGCGGCGGATCGAAGGCAGGGCGACGGTGACGATGGATATGTCCATCACCACCACGACGATGCTGGCGCAGCAGACGGCCAGCACGAGCGCGGGGCGATGAGCGGTCGGAGCGTTCATGCGATCGACGCTAGGATTTAGAGCGTGCTCGAAGTCAAACCGCCGATCCCCGCCGAGGGGCTGACCATCGCGGACGCGGCCCGCCGCACCGGGGTCAGCGCGCACACGCTGCGCTACTACGAACGAGCGGGTCTGGTGGTCACGAAGGTCGACCGCACGAGCGGCGGCCGCCGCCGCTACCGGAAGCTGGACCTGGACTGGATCAAGATCTGCACGAAGCTCCGGGCCACCGGCATGCCGATCAAGACGATCCGCCGCTACGCCGACCTGGTCTCGGCCGGCCGCGGCAACGAGCAGGAACGCCTGGCCCTGCTGGAGGAGCACCGCGCCGGCGTGCTGGCGAAGCTGGCCGAGCTGCAGGAGAACCTGCAGCTGATCGACCGCAAGATCGGCGTGTACCGCGGCCGCCTGGAAGCGGGCGACGCGGACGGCCTCTGGGCACCCGGGCAGCCGTAGAACCGCCCGGCGAGGACGGTTCACGGCAAGCGCAGAGCTTCCGCGCAAGGCGGGGCGACCTTCCGGCGGCAGGGTGGAAGCCATGAACCCCACCTACGAAGGCCACCCGCTGCCCCGGCCGCGTGACGAGGTCGTCGACCAGGGTCTCGGCGCGGCGGGTGCGGCGCTGACCGCCTGCGGGACTTCCTCCCCCGCCACGACTTCGGCCGCTTCGACGACCACCACCGCGTCGACGGGCGAGATCCCGGACGAGACCGCGGGACCGTACCCGGGCGACGGCTCCAACGGGCCCGACGTGCTGGAGCAGAGCGGCGTCGTCCGTGCCGACATCCGGTCCGGCTTCGACACCGGCAGCGACAACGTCTTCGGCGACGACGACGGCGGCCGGCGGCGGCCCGGGCGGACCGCCGCCGTCGCGCTAGTTCCCGGGCTTGAGCTCGTCGAACAGCGCGCGCAGCTGCGGCGGGATTTCGCCGCCGAACACGCTTTCCATGACGACGGCTTCGTCGACGGGGTTCGCGCTCCGGGTGAACATGGCTTCCTCGTAGACCGCCAGCGCTTCTTCGACGGGGTGCGCGGCGAGGGCCTGGCCGAGCTCGGCGCCGTCGAGCATGGCCAGGTTGGCGCCTTCGCCGTTCGGCGCGGTGAGGTGGGCGGCGTCGCCGACCAGGGTGACGCCGGGTACGCGCTCCCACCGCAACCCGACCGGCAGGGTGTGGTGCGGCCGCAGGACCGGTCCGGAATCGGCGTCGGTGAGCAGCGCGGTGAGCTCGGGCGCCCAGCCGTCGAACTCCGCCGCGAGCCGGGCGGCGGCCGCGGCGGGATCGCCGAAGTCGACGGCGTCGAACCACGCCAGCGGCCGCTCGAACTCTACGTAGGCGTGCAGGGTGTCCCCGCTTTCCCGATGCGCGTTGATCCCCTGCCCCGGTGTGGGGCCGGCGACGAACATCGACCCGCCCCCGACCGCCTTCGCCACGGCGGCGTGCCGGGTGTCGGCGTCGAAGAGGTAGGTCTCGACGAACGAAGTGCCGGCGTACTCGGGCGTGGCGGCGGTGAGCAGCGGCCGGACCCGCGACCAGGCCCCGTCCGCGCCGACGAGCAGGGTGGCCGTGACGCTGGTGCCGTCGGTGAAGACCACTTCGTTCCCGGCCCGCACCTCGGCGGCCTTGCGTCCCCAATGGACAGTGCCGGCGGGCAGCGAGTCCAGCAGCAGCTGCCGCAGCTCGCCCCGCTGCACCTCGGGCCGGCCGCCGGTGCCGTCGTCGCCCTTTTCGAACAGGACGGCCCCGGTCGAGTCGAGGACGCGCATCGCCTGACGGCCTTCGAGGACGAGGTCGCGGAACCCGGTCGTCAGCCCGGCGGCCTCGACGGCGAGCCGGCCGTTGTAGTCGTGGATGTCGAGCATGCCGCCCTGCATCCGCGCCATGGGTGAAGCTTCGGCTTCGTAGACGGTGGCTTCGATGCCGTGGACGTGCAGCACGCGGGCGAGGGTGAGTCCCCCGAGCCCGGCGCCGATGATGGTGACTGGGGTGCGCACGGTGACTCCTTCGGTCTCTGGAATTACGTTCCAGAGCTTGTCGGGAGCCGCTGGCAGCCGGCGCACACGGCCCTGGCAGGGGCCTGGCAGCGCGCACCCGCACTGCCCTCGAGGGCATCCCGAAGCACGCCCGGTTGCTCCCTTTGGTCGGTCCTCGTGCCCCCTCCCCCGGCACCGCGACGGCGCGACGATGACGGCCGACGATCGGGAGAACACCATGGCGTTGACCGTGACCTTCGCAGGCAGGACCCCGGCGACCAGCGGGGGCACCGCGTACTACCACGTCTGGACCTACACCGTGCAGGCGTCGTCGCTCGGGGAGTTCGGGCTCACCCAGCGGATCGCGCTCGCCCTGCCCGCCGCCGTCGACGTCCAGGACCCGCGCCGGTACCCGGACATCGGCGCGCTCGGCGGGGCCTTCCTCGAGAAGGACGCCGCGGGCAGCCGCCAGTACGCGGGGAAGGTCGTCGGGTCGCCGGGGACCACCCAGACGATCGCCTTCGTCGCGCCGGCCGCCCAGGCGGACCGGGAGCTGTTCCTCGTCGGGGCGAGCGGGACCGGCAAGCCGTGGACCGTGCTGCCGTTCGCGGTGACCGCGGGCGGCCCGGTCGCGAACGCGCAGGCCCTGCCCGCGCCGGCCGTCGGCGCCCGGATCACCACCGGGCGGCCGCTGGCCGAGTTCGCCGGCGCGCTGCCGTACGCGAGCGAGTCGTTCGGCCTGATCCAGCCGCTGCTCGGCTGGCGCTCGCAGCGGACGGTGGCCCGGTACGTCGAGGCGCTGCGGCGCGTCGACGACGCCGTGCTGGCCACCCTGTCCAAGGTCGTCACACCACGGGCGAAGTTCGTGCCGCCCGTCATCCACCTCCAGGGCGCCGAAGCCGGCTCGACCGACACACTGGAGCTGAAGACCGGCGACGCACCCGCCACCGGCTCGTACAACCCGCTGATCGCCTCGGTGCTGGCGGACCTGATCCAGGCGCGCGTCAAGGACAAGGACCCGCGCGCCCCGGCGACCTGGCTGCCCCTGCTGTCCCGCGCGAGCCTGGACCCGATCCTCGCGAACGAGGTGGCGCCGGTGCTGTTCACCCGCGCCACCGTCGTCGAGCCCACCGACCAGGCCAAGCGCCAGGCGCTGGTGGAGGCCATGGCGGCCAAGGAGTCCATGGTCGCCGGGCTGCTCAACTACCTCGCCGTGCAGAGCCTCGTCCCGACGCTCGCCGACCTGTTCTCCCCGCCCCGCGAAGGCGAGGTCGACACCCCGCAGTACCGCGGGCTGCAGCGGATGCTCGACCCGCTGGAGACCGCGAGCCGCGCGGAGGCGCTCAACCGCGTCAGCCTCTCCCCGGTCGGGATCGTGCACCTGTTCCGCCAGTACTTCTTCGAGTTCGACACCTTCCTCGGCCCGCCGGTCCAGCACGTCTGGCTCAGCCCGGGCAGCTCGCTGGAGCTGATCGAGTCGCAGACCCGGCGCACGCTGGTCGAGCGCGTGGTGGAGGAGGGCCAGGAGCTCACGCAGAGCCGGACCAGCGAGAACAAGCTCGACGACGAGGTGTCGACCGCGGTCAAGGACGAGAACGAGCGCAACACCAAGCTCGGTTTTTCGGTGTCGGCCAACCAGCGGTGGGTCTGGGGCGACGCCAACGAGACCGCGACGATGGACCTCAGCGACACCCAGAAGCAGGCCCGCGAACAAACGCACAAGCAGATGCGCCAGCAGAGCGAACGGCTGAGCACCGAGATCAAGCGCAGCTTCAAGACCACGTTCCGCACGGTCACCGAGACCACCGACACCTCGAGCCGCCGCTACGTCCTGGCGAACGGCACCGACAAGCTGATCAACTACGAGCTGCGCCGCAAGATGCGCCGCGTCGGGGTGCAGGTGCAGGACCTCGGCACCCAGCTGTGCTGGCAGTCCTTCGTGGACGACCCGGGTGCGGCGCTCGGGCTGGCCAAGCTGGTCCACCTCGCCGCACCGCCGGACGCGGCCGCGGTGGCGCCGGCCAACGAGCTGCCGATGCCCGAGGACTACACCGAGGACGTCACGGTCCAGTTCGGCTACCCCTTCAACGGCTACATCCGGCCGGTGGGCGGGTCCGGGACGGGCTGGTGGATCGCCGACGTCGAGCTCACCCCCCGGGACGGCTTCGAGCCCGCGAAGGTCGGCGAGGTGCGCTGGACGGCGGGGGCCGCGGCGGTGAAGCTCAAGCTGGGCCGCAAGACCCAGGACGCGCCGGAAGGCACGCCCGACCCGCGGCAGCCCGCGCTGTCGGTCTTCCTCTACAACGCCCACGGCGAGCGGAACGAGCTCTTCGCGTTCACCGTGCCGGTGACCTACCGGGCCTCGGCCGAAAAGCGCAAGCAGGTCAGCGACCAGAACCAGCTGCTCGCCGCGAAGCGGGACCTCGAACTGGACCGGAAGCAGCGCGAGGCGTACCTGACGGCGGCGCGGGAGCGGGTGGCCGCGGCCAGCAAGATCCAGGTCCGCGACTACGACGTGCTCCGCGAGGAGGAGCGCGTGGTCGTGTACCGGCGGCTGCTCGAACAGCTGATGCGGATCGACGGCACCCGGCCGACCCAGCCGGAGCTGCTGCACAAGCTCGCCGAGCTCATCAACTCGATGTTCGACGTCGAGGCCATGCTGTACTTCGTGGCGCCCGAGTGGTGGCGGCCCCGCCGGCACGAGGCGCACCCGACGTTCGCCCCGGAGCTCGACCGGCTGGGCGACCCGCGGCTCGAAACGCCCGGCGGCACCCCGGCGCGGGACCCGTCGCTCGAGACGGCCGTCGAGCACCTCGTCCGCGACAGCCCCACCGGTCTCGACGACCACACTGTCGGCTGGGCCAACGAGGGCGACATGAGGCGGCGCGACAACTACTTCATCACCGAGGACTCGGCGCCGGCCCGGCTCGGCAGCTCGCTGGGCTGGCTGCTGCAGCTCGACGGCGACCACCAGCGCAACGCGTTCCTGAACGCGCCCTGGGTGAAGGCGGTCGTGCCGATCCGGCCGGGCAAGGAGCTCGCCGCGCTGAACTGGCTGTCCGACCCGAGCATCGAGGGCGCCGACGGCCTGGACGACCGCTACCAGCCGGCCACCGGCGGCGAGAGCACCCGGATCCTCACCGGGCTGCGCGCTTACCCGTGGTCCGACCCGGCGCTGGTGACCCGCTACCGCGACCTGGCCCCGGCCGACCTGACCATCCGCGACGTCCTGCGGTACGTGGCCGTCACGGTGCTGGCCAAGCACGAAGCGGGCACCGAGGTGATCACCGAGCAGCTCGAACCCGGCGTCACGCTGAACTACCTGCGCCCGGACATGGTGTACGAGAAGGGCTTCGACCCGCTCGACAAGGGGTTCAAGGCCGAGAGCGAGAAGGGCTACGAGGTCTTCGACCAGTGGGTGGAGGTCCTGCCGACCGACCAGGTCGCGGTCGTCGAGGTCGAGTACGACCCGAAGACCGGGCAGCAGGTCTGAGCGTGCTCACCCTCAGGGACGTGACGGCCACGACGTGGACGACGCTGAGCAACCCGCCCACCGGCCAGGCGGTGCCGGTCGAACCCAGCGCCGAGTGCCTGCGCGACGTGAAGACGTGCAAGCTCCAGACCGCGAACCGGAAGGACGAGAAACCCTTCCTGGCCCGGAACCGGAACTGGGATCCCCTCCCGCTGCCGGACGTCACGAAGCCGATCTCCTGGCCGTTCCTGAAGCCGTCGCTCTTCAAGAGGTCGGCGTTCGCGAAGTGGGACGTCCTCGACCTCGAGTTCGTCCGGCAGCCGCCGGCCGGTTACACGGTGAAGGTCTACAGCGTCACCTACGACGGCGACGAGCGGCCGCCGCGGTTCGTCGCCGTCGCCGTCCCGATGGACCTGGACACTTCGAAGCCGCCGCCGTTCCTGGTGCACTACAAGCACATTCCCGGCCAGGACGAGAAGGCGCACCTGTTCACCCACTTCCGGCCGCTCGGGTTCGACTGGCTGTACTACGACATCTGGAGCTGGTGGGTCTACAACGCACGGCCGGGAGCCGGCGGCAGCGTCAAGGTCGACATGCCGTTCCTCTCGCCACAGCAGGGGTCCTTCGGTTTTCCCTACCAGCTGCGGCACGCGAACAAGCCGTACGTGGTCGTGCTGCCCCAGATCAGCCGGGTGTTCGACCAGGCCACCCGCCAGCTGCGCGACTACCAGCTGTATTCGGCGGCGACCCTGCGCACGCTCCTGCTCGCGATCCAGGGCGACATCCTGCCGATCCACGGCGACACCCTGTCCCACGTCGCGATCTCCGCCAACAGCAGCGGGTGCAACGTGGTCGCGAAGTTCCTGACCGACAACGTGGCCGCGGCCAAGCGCGACCCCACGGCCGGGACCTTCATGAACGACGAGTTCAACGAATTCTTCGTCTTCGATCCGCCCGACGGCTTCACCGACCCCATGATCGCCGCCGCGGGCGGGTGGTCGAAGCTGACGAGCGGGCGCAGCACGGCCAAGGGCAAGAGCGTGCGCTTCTACACGCATTCCTTCCCGACGGCCACGACCGCGCTGACCGGGGGCAAGGCGAACCCGTTCACCCGGGGGAAGAACGGGCTGGCGGAGTCACCCGACAAGCGGGTCTCGGTGGCGTACCTGCCCTTCGACGCGCGCGACGGCAACGACGTGTGGCAGCAGACGTACGACGAAAACCTGCCGGACGGCCGCTTGCGTGTGAACAATTTCGACTTCGTCCACCACGCGATCCCGGCGCTCTGCCTGACCGACGCGGCCGCGCGCAGCCTCTACGTGTGAGATCGGCGTCGTCTACGGTAAGGGACCGGACAGGTGGGCACGGCGACGGCAAGGTGACGGGTGAGGGAACGCGAACTGCGCCGCCGCTGCCGGCGGTTGCTGAAGGAACTGGGCATCCGGCCGCCGCTCGACGTCGTCGAGCTGTGCCGGAGCGTCGGGGACCAGCGCGGGCGGCCGATCCGGCTGATCGCGCACCGGATCCCGGTGCCGGGCCCGTTCGGCGCGTGGATCGCCACCGAGCGCGCCGACTACATCGTCTACCAGCGGGACACGAGCAAGGCCCACCAGAGCCACATCATCCTGCACGAACTGGGCCACATGCTGGCCGGCCACCACGCCACCGCGGAGGACGACAGCCTGGTCGCCGGGCTGACCCCGCCCGGGCCGTACCCGGACCTGACGCCCGAGCCGGTCCGGCGCGCGCTGCTGCGGACCTCCTACGACACCGACCACGAGCGGGAAGCCGAGACGGTCGCGACGATCATCCTGGAGTGGGCATCCGTGCTGGACCGGGTCACGCCCGAGTCGTCGGGCGAGCGCACCGCGCAGCGGATCGAGAACGCGCTGGACGAACGGCTGGGGTGGCTGTGAACAGCAAGATTGCGCTGCTCGTCGTCCAGGGCGTGCTCCTCTACCCCGCCCTGCTGTGGAAGGTCTACCAGCTCACCCGGGCCCCGCGGGACGTCGCGCGCTGGATGGTCACGGCCTGCCTGGCCTGCTTCGCGGCGTCCTTCCCGTTCGGCCTGCTGGCGGGCGACGTGAACCAGCCGGACCCGGGCGCGATCGTGCCGCTGCTGTTCCAGCACGTCTTCCTCTGCGGGCTGGTCTATTCACTGGCGTGCTTCTTCTTGTTTTCGGCGCTGCCGGCCGACCGCGCCCGGCGTCGGGCCTGGGGGGAGGCGGTCCCGCTGGCCACGGCGATCCTGGTGATGGCGGTCGTCGCGGTGCTGATGCCCGGCGGCCCGCCGTCGACGTACCCGCGTGCCGGGGTCTCGGTCTTCTACCTGGCGGCCGACCTGTACCTGACCTACGGCATCGCGAGCGCGTGCTTCCTCGCCCGCCGCTACGCCCGCGGCGCGGCCCCCCGCCTGGCCCGCGGCCTGCTGGTGGCATCGGTGGGCTTCGCGTTCGGCGCGGTGGGCGGCGCGACACTGGTGGCGGTGGTGCTGGTCCACTGGGCGGGCGCGGCGATCCCGTGGCTGCTGGTGCAGGCGACGGTCTTCCTGGTCTTCCCGAGCGCGATCCTGCTGGTGATCGGCCTGTCCTACCCCGGCGTCACCACCCGCGTGGCCGCGACCCGCGTGTGGTGGCAGCACTTGCGCACGTACCACCGTCTCGGTCCACTGTGGACCCGGCTGCACGAGGCGTTCCCGGAGGACGCGCTGAGCCGGAAGCCGTTGAGCCCCCGGCGTGACGCGCTGAGCGTGCTGGGCGTGCACCGGCGGTACTACCGGCGGGTCATCGAGTGTCGCGACGGGCTGGTCCGGATCAGCCCTTACCTAGCCCACCGGCCGTCCGAGGGGCCATTGGCGTTGCGGCTCACGGAGGCCCTGGACGCCCACGCCCGCCGCGAGCCGGTCCCGGATTCGGGAATGCCGGTCGCCGTCCCCGAGGGCGGCGGCCTGGACGACGACGTCCGGGAGCTGGTGGCGCTCTCGGAGTCCCTGCGGACGGTTGCCGCCTGACGGGCTAGGAAGCGTGCCACCACGGCACGTCGGTCTCGCCGAACAGCACGAAGAACAAGGACACGAGGACCCGCCCGTTCCACGCGCGGAAACCGTCGACGGTCGTCTCGACCTCTTCGGCGCTGAGCAGCCGAACACCGGCCTCACGGAGCAGGGCGAGGACGCGGTCTCCTTCCGGAGGCATGTCCGGTCCGGTACCGACGACCACATCGGAGCGGACCAGCTCGGCGCCCGCGGCGGTGCAGGCCAGCAGCGCGAACGGTCCCACCGCCGACAACCACAGCGACCACGCCGGTGAATCCCGGCTGACCTGCAGGACGTACGAGAAGCTGACGTCGTCCTCGCGGTCGGTCCAGTCCTCCACCAGCAGGAGCTGCCGCAACCGATCCACCAGGGGTTCCCAGGGCCGCACTCGCAGTGCGTCGGAAAAGAATCCGTAGTCCGGCTTCCGCAGGTCTCCGTACGCTCGTCGCGCGTGTTCGAGGAACTCCTCCACGCGCCGCTACCGGATCAGATCAGCGGTCGAGCCACGGAGCGAGCAGCTTCTCCAGGTCCGCGTCCGACAGCGCCCGCGGGCCGCCGTGGAACTCGTGCCAGCGCGCCGCGTCGCACGCCGCCGTGTACTCCACCTCGAACGCTCGCATCAGCACGTACATGAACGTCACCGAGCTGAACCGGTCGCCCAGCAGCGTCCGGGCACCGCGGGCCACGTTCGTGGCGCCGGTGAAGTCCGCGAGCCGAAGCTCCTCCGCAGCCGGGTCGAGCAGGCTGGGGGCATACATCACGACAAACACTCCATCACTGAAAGGGAAAACTCAGCCTTCGGCAGCAAGCTGCCCACAGGCGGCGGCGATCTCCTGGCCGCGGGTGTCCCGCACCGTGCACGCTACTCCGCCGGCGTTGACCAGCCGCACGAACTCCCGCTCCACCGGCTTCGGCGACGCGTCCCACTTCGAACCCGGGGTCGGGTTCAGCGGAATCACGTTGACGTGCACCAGCTGACCCAGGTGCTTGCGCAGCCGCTTCGCGAGCAGCTCCGCCCGCCACGGCTGGTCGTTGATGTCCCGGATCAGCGCGTACTCGATCGAGACCCGCCGGCCGGAAGTATCGGCGTAGTACCGGGCGGCGGAGAGCACCTCGTCGACCGACCAGCGCTCGTTCACCGGCACCAGCGTGTCACGCAGCTCATCGTCCGGAGTGTGCAGCGACACCGCCAGCCGCACCTGCATCTTCTCGTCCGCCAGCTTCCGGATCGCCGGCGCCAGCCCCACCGTCGACACCGTCACCGAACGCTGACCGATCCCCAGCCCACCCGGAGCCGGGTCCGTGATCCGCCGGACCGCCGCGACCACACGCTTGTAGTTGGCCAGGGGCTCGCCCATCCCCATGAAGACGATGTTCGACAGCCGCCCCGGGCCACCGGGCATCGTGCCGTCGCGCATGACCGCCGCCGCGGAGCGGACCTGGTCCACGATCTCCGCCGTCGACAGGTTGCGGTCGAGGCCGCCCTGGCCGGTCGCGCAGAACGGGCACGCCATGCCGCAGCCCGCCTGGCTCGAGATGCACAGCGTCGCGCGGTCCGGGTAGCGCATCAGGACGCTCTCCAGGAGCGTGCCGTCGTGGGCTCGCCACAGCGTCTTGCGCGTCGCGCCCCTGTCAGCCTCCAGCGCACGGACCTCGGTCAGCAGCGTCGGCATCAGATCCGAGACCAGCCGGTCCCGCGAGGCCGCCGGGATGTCGGTCATCTCCGCCGGGTCGACCGTCAGGCGGGAGAAGTAGTGGTTCGACAGCTGCTTCGCCCGGAACGGCTTCTCCCCCAGCTCGGCGACGGCGGCCGCGCGTTCGGCGAGCGTGAGGTCGGCGAGGTGGCGCGGCGGGAGGCCGCGCTTGGGGGCGTCGAAAACGAGCGGGAGGGCAGTCATAACCGGTCAAGTGTCCCACGCCCCGAAACCCGCACCCGGCCCGCCCCGGCCGGGTGTCCGCCGGGTCACACCCAGGTCGGGGGCTCGGTAGCCTCGCGGGGTGAATCCGGGGGAAAGCGACTACGCCGCCATCGCCGCGTCCATGGCCGAAGCCCTGCGCGCGGGCGCCGGCACCGCGTGGGCGCACGCCACGCTCCAGCTGCGGCACACCGGCGGGTCCGTCTCGTGCACGGCGTGGAGTGACACGCGGGACGGCCTTCGCGTGGACTACGGGCCGATCGCGGAGCGGCTGTTCGAGCGCCCGCCCGCGGTGCTGGAAGTCCGGCTCGACGTCTCGGGGGCGTACCGCTTCACCGCCCGGCCGGACCTCACCGCCGTCTCGCCCGGGCAACTCGTCTTCGATCCGGGCTTCCGCTACCCCGGCCACCCCTTGCCGGGGCGCCCGCGGCCCGCGGGCGCCGAACCGACCGGCGCGCCGACGGATCCCTTGGTGCGCGCCGAGATCCTCAGGCTCACCGGCGAGTACGCGGCGGCGTACACCCGCATCAAGGGCACGCCGCCCCGGTGGCCCGCGGGCAAGACCGAAGCGGAGCTGGCCGGCGCCGAGGCGCGCATGGGCGTCCGGCTGCCCGAGGACCTCCGCGCGCTGTACCTGGTGGCGGACGGCGATCCGTGGGAGACCGGCCTGCTCGGGCCCTACTCCCACGACCCGCTGGACCGCGTCGTCGACACCTACCTCGAAGGCGCACCCGGTTCCTACGGCTGGGAAGACGCGCTGGACGACGACGGCGTCGTGTTCGAGACCGTGCCCTTCGGCGCGGTGAAACGCCTGTCGCGCAACGACTGGTGGATCACCTTCGGCGGGGACCGGGCGATGAACTACGTCGCGGTGGACGTCGACCCCGCCGCGCGGGGGCACGCCGGCCAGGTCCTCGAGTACGGCCGCGACATCTACGGCCCGCTGCGCTACGTCGCGACGTCGATCACCGCGATGCTGACCGAGGTCGTGGCCGCCCTGCGGGCCGGGCGCTACGAAGACCCGGGCGAGCAGTACCTCTTCGCGGAGACGGATCTCCGCGACGCCGCCGAGCGGTCGTACCACGAAGTGATCTCCGAGGCGGCCACGCTGGACCTGCCGTCGGTGGTGGCCGGGCTGCCCGGCCGGGAGCTGGTGCAGGAGGTCTACCTGAACGACGCCGCCGACGTCGACCTGGGCGTGTTCGCTCCGCTGCCGTCGCTGCGGCGGCTGAGCGTCAACCGCGCCGGCGCCGTCACCGCGTCGATCGGCGGGCTCGGCGCGCTGGAGTCGGTGCGGATCGAGGCCACGCGCGCGGACCTGGCCGGGCTCGCCGGGCACCCGGCGCTGTGGGACCTGGGGCTCGAGAACGTCCGGGAGCCGCTCGACCTGGAGGTGCTGCGCACGCTGCCCCGGCTGACGAGGCTGGACCTCGCCGGCTCGGCGGTGCCGGACCTCGGCCCGATCGCCGACCTCCCCGGCCTGCGCGTGCTCGGGCTCGACGCCGGGCAGGTCCGCCGTCTGCTCGACCTCGGGAAGCCACTGCCCCGCCTCGCGGCGCTGTTCGTCGCCGGGCGGACGACGCTGCCGGAGATGGCCGGGCTGCGGGCCGCGTTCGGCGGCGACCGGGCCGGCCCGGTGACCGAGTTTTCGGCCGTGCTGCCCGGCCGGCCCTGACAGCGTGCTTCACGGCGCCCCGTGCGCCGCGACCAGCCTCGTCATGTGCGGGGACGGGCGCACACCCAGCTCGCGGTGCAGCAGCGCCCGGTAGTGCTGGTAGTGCCGCAGTGCCGAGCCGCCGTTGCCCTGGGCCAGGTGGGCCGCGATCACCGTGCGGTGAGCGCTTTCCCGGACCGGGTCGATGCCGATCGCCGTGAACGCCGCCTCCAGCGCGGCCAGGTGCGCGCCGGCCGTGATCAGGCGCTGGGCGATCGCCTCCAGTGCGTGCAGGCGGACCTGCTCCCAGCGCTGCCGTTCCGCGGTGAGCCACTCCTCGGTCCAGTCGGGCAGCAGGTCGCGGGACAGGGCGCCGACGAGCCCCTCGGGCGCCGGGCGGGCCGAAGCCGCGACGACGTGGTGGGCCGCTTCGAGGGCGCCGCGGAAGTCGACCGGGAGGGCCGGGGACAGCCGCAGGTGGTCGACCGGGGTCTCGACGACCGGGGCGGCCGTGGAGCGCCGGACGTGCCACAGCGCCTGACGCAGGTTCGCCGCCGCGCGCTGGCGGCGGCTCTCCGGCCACAGCTGCTCGGCCGCCGCGTTGCGGTTCACCGCGGCGCCGTCGCGCACCGCCAGGAACGCCAGCAGGCGCTGCGCCGCCCGGGGCAGCGCGACCCGCTCGCCGCCGTCCAGCAGCTCGAACCGGCCCAGCAGCACCAAGTCCACGCGAGATCTGTCGCCCTCGTCCATCGCGTCCCCTCGTCTCCGTCGACGCCGTTCGCCGGTCTCCGAGCATGGCACCGGCGGTGTCTCCCGGGCGTCTCACCGCTCCCTCACGCCGCGTCGGGACCACGGCTCCCGCGCGATCGCCACTCAGCCGTGCGCGGGCTTGACCGATCACCCGGACGGGAGCCGCCGCGACGGCGCGTCGCCGGACACCCCGGCCGCCGGGCGCCCGGATCGCCAATGGCCCAACGGGACTGGTCCGCCCTGGTTTAGCCCATCGTGTGACGCCCGACGGCGTGCGGCACGCGGGACCGACGCCCGCGCGACGGCGGCCCCGGAAGGTCTGTCCCGAGGGCCGCACCGGCCCGCACGAACCGAGGAGCGGAAACCATGACGGACGGACAGCTCAAGAGCGTCGACATCCAGATCGCCGCGGAGGACCTGAAGACGCTGAAGAAGAACGAGTACAAGCTGTGCTTCGCGAAGAAGGTGAACGACACCTACAACGTGGTGTGGCAGTCGGCCGACAAGTACCTCTCCGACAACACCTTCTCGTGGCAGCCGCTGTACGAGCTGTTCGGCAGCAACGAGTTCAAGGGTGACGTGACGGTGCGCGTCTCGACGAACCGGGTCTCGATCGGCCTGGGTGACGAGTCGGTGCTCGACTCCAGCGGCTTGCTCGGGGAATCCTCCTCGGGCGGCCCGGCGACCGGCATCACGCTGGTCAACGACTACGGCACGATCCACCCCGGGCTGTGCGCGTTCTCGACCAACCTCGACGGCAGCACGTCGACCAGCCCGATCTACGTGGCCGAGAAGGCCATCGTGACCGGCTCCGACGTGCTGACCCCGGTCGAGTGCGTGCAGGTCTGGTTCGAGCAGGACGTCGCCACCAGCACGATGTTCAGCACCGCGCGGTCCAACGCGATCGAGATCGACCTCACCGAGGTGAACTCGGCGGCCCGGCTCTACAGCAACGGCGAGTGGACGACACCGCGGGTGAGTTCGCTCTACGTCGACACGAAGGCGATCGTGACCATCATCGCGGCGCTGACCGCGGCGGTCAGCGTCCAGCAGCTCCTGGCCAAGATCACCTCGAAGCTCACCGGGGTCTACCAGGACATCCAGGTCGACGTGAAGGCCGCGGGCGGCAACAGCGTCAGCATCGTCTACTCCGAGAAGCCGAAGCTCTCCGCGATCCGGGGGAACCAGACGCGGCTGCTGCTGCGGAACCCGGCCGTCGTCGACCAGCTCGCCGGGTTCGCGCTCGAGGCGTTCGCGCAGCTGAAGGCTGGCTACGTCTCGCTCACCGCGACGGCAGCCGCCTGATCCCCGGCGCACGGGCGGCCTTTACGGTGAAACCGGACGGGCCGCCCGGGCGTCCGAGGGTCCGACGAAAGAGGTGAGCCCGTGTCCTTCCGGCACTGCGTCCTGGTTCTCGCGGTGGTCTTCAGCACCGCGGCCTGCAGCACATCGACCGCGGGGCAGGCCCAGCCCGTGCCGACGGTGACGGCGGCCGCGGGGCCGCAGGTGACCGTCGGGACGATGCGCGTGACGCTGCCGCCGGGCGCGACCTTCACCGAGCACAGCCAGGACGGCCTCCTCGACGGCTGCATCGCCGAAGGCACCACGGTCTGCGAAGCGCGGATGCTGGACCTGCGCGAACTGACTTCGGACCCCAACGCGCCCATCAACCTCCCGAGCGCGAAGCGGCCCTTCGGCTGGTACACCGGCACGGACGTGCCGACGTGCATCACGCCCGCGTCGCCGCCCGGGCAGGCCGCGGTGGCCACCGGCAGCACGCTGCTCGACTCCGGCTTCGCCCCGATCGGCACCAAGAAGGCCGAGTACGGCCGCTGGCAGGTCACCTGTGAAGACGCGACGCAGAACAACCAGGTCCGCATGTGGTGGCTGCCGACGAGCAAGATCCTGGTCGTCGAGTACGGGTCCTTCCCCGGCTGGGACGCCAAGATGGACGCACTGCTGACCGGCGCCACCTTCGCCTAGGCGGTCACGTCCAGCGCGGCCCGGATGATCGCGTCGGTGTCGATGCCGTGGTACCGGTAGACGTCCTCGAGCGAGCCCGACTGGCCGAAGCCCGTGACACCCAGCGAGACCGACGGGACCCGGTTGATCCCGGCGAGGAACGCCAGCGTGTGCGGGTGGCCGTCGAGGACGGTGACCAGCGGCTTCGCGCGCGCGGCCGGGAAGACCTGGTCGAGGATCCACGACTCGCCGGCGCCCCGGCCCGACCGCGCCTGGAGCGCCTCGAACAGCAGGCCCGGGCTGGTCACGCAGACGACGTCGGCCTCGACGCCGACCTGGGCCAGCCGCTCGGCCGCCGCCAGGGTGTCCGGCACCAGCGCGCCCATCGCCGCGAGGGTGACCGAAGGCGCCGAAGCCCGCCGCAGCAGGTACGCGCCCGCCACGACCTGGCGGCGACGCCGTTCGCGCGCCGCCGGGTCGGCCGGCACCGCGGCCAGCGTCTGGTCGACCGGGCGGGTCGAGAGCCGGAAGTACGACGACGTGCCGCCCGGCTTGCCGAGCCGGCCGAGCGCCGCCAGCAGCGTCCACTCGGTGTCGATCGCGAACGCCGGTTCGTAGCTGACGCAGCCGGGCTGCTCGATGCCGATCGACGGCGTGGTGATCGACTGGTGCGCGCCGCCTTCCGGGGCGAGCGTGACGCCGGACGGCGTGCCGATCAGGATCGACTGCCCGCCCGCGTAGATGCCGAACGACCACGGCTCCAGCGCGCGCTCGACGAACGGGTCGTACATGACGCCGATGGGCAGCAGCGGCTCGCCCCAGCGGCTCCAGGTGGCACCGAGTTCGCCCAGCAGGCCGACCAGGTTCGTCTCGGCGATGCCCAGCTCGACGTGCTGCCCGGTCGGCTTTTCCCGCCAGTGCATGATCGTTTCGGGGTCGTCGTCGAACCAGTCGCGGCGCTCGGTGGCCGACCAGACGCCGACCTTGTTGACCCAGCCGCCGAGGTTGGTCGTCGAGCTGACGTCCGGGCTGACCGTCACAACGCGCTTCGCCGCTTCGGGCGCTTCGCGCGTCAGGTCCAGCAGAACGCGGCCCAGCGCCGCCTGCGTCGTCGCGGTCCCGGACGGCGTCCGCCCGATGTCGGTGGGCAATTCGAGCGAAGGCAGCGAAGGAACGTCGGGACGGCGAAGGCGCGAAGCAACCTCGGCGCACAACGCGGCTTCGGCCGTTTCAGCCGCGAAGCCCTCCCAGGGCGAAGCGAGGTCCGTCCCGAGCGACGACGCCAGCTCTTCCATCTGCGCGGCGGTCAGCAGCGAGGAGTGGTTCTGCGGGTGCCCCTGGGTCGGGAGACCGCGGCCTTTCACGGTGTAGCAGAAGATCACCGTCGGCCGGCTGTCCGAAATGGACGCGAAGGCGTCGTCGAGCGAGCCGAGGTCGTGGCCGCCGAGGTTGCGGATCGCGGCCAGCAGCGTCTCGTCGTCGAGCGAGGCGACCAGCTCGGCCAACGCGGCGTTCCCCGCGGGCAGCCGGTCGCGCACCTGGGCGGCGTCGCAGCGCAGCAGCCGCTGGTACTCCGGGTTCGGCATGTCGTCGATCCGCGCACGCAGCTCCGCGCCGCCGGGCCGGGTGAACAGCTCTTCCAGCAGCCGCCCGTACTTCAGCGTCAGCACCTGCCAGCCGGCGGCGTCGAACATGCCCTGCAGCCGCCCGGCCGCGATGTTCGGGACGACGCGGTCGAGCGACTGGCGGTTGAGGTCGACGATCCAGACGATCTCGCCCAGCTCGGCGACGCCCGGGTCGAGGATGGCCTCCCAGATCGCGCCTTCGTCGAGCTCGGCGTCGCCGACCAGCGAGTACTGGCGGCCGGTTCCCGCGGCGCCGCCCCGGGTCGTCAGGTAGCGGCGGGCCAGCGCGCCCCAGATCGGGGCGGTCGCGCCGATGCCGACCGAGCCGGTCGAGTAGTCGACGGGGTCGGGGTCCTTGGCGCGGCTCGGGTAGCTCTGCAGGCCGCCGAACTCGCGCAGCGTCGGCAGGTAGTCCTCGTCCAGCTCGCCGAGCAGGTAGTTGATCGCGTGGAGCACCGGCGACGCGTGCGGCTTGACCGAGACGCGGTCCTCGGGGCGCAGGTGCCGGAACCACAGCGACGTCATGATCGACACCAGCGACGCGCACGACGCCTGGTGCCCCCCGACCTTCAGCCCCGACGGGTTCGGCCGGACGCGGTTGGCCTGGTGCACGATCGCCGTGGCGAGCCACAGCACCCGCCGTTCGATCGCGGCGAGCGTGCCCGTCGCCGGAACGGTCGCGGAGGGCTGGGTCATCGTCGACACCTTTCGTGCAGGAAGCACCCCCAGAACAGCACTGGTGGACGCTTCGCACAACCGATGCCGATCCGGCTGCGCAGAATGCACACCGGAACCGGACGGCTCAGGCCTCCGGGTGCGCAGAATGCACGCGCTCCAGCAGAGGCGTCAAGCGGTACGGGACGAGCTCGCGCATGACGAGCGAGATGTTCGTCCGCTCGACCCCGGGCGAGGCCAGGATCCGCCCGGCGATCCGGTAGAGGTCGTCCGCGTCGACGGCGACGACCTGCACCATCAGGTCACTCGCCCCGGTCAGCCCGCACACCTCGGTGACCTCGGGGATTTCGGCCAGGGCTTCGGCGATCTCGGCGAGGCGCCGCTGGTCGACCTGCGCGTTGACGAACGCCCGCAGCGGGTAGCCCAGCCGCGCGGGGTCGATGCGGCGTTCGAACGACCGGAGCGCACCGCGCTGCTCCAGCCGCGCGAGCCGGGCCTGCACCGTGTTGCGGGACAGGCCCAGCCGCTCGGCCAGCGCGACCGCCGTGGACCGGGGGTCCTCCCCCAGCGCCTGGAGCAGCCGCGCGTCGATCTCGTCGATGGTGTCGGGCACGGCCCGATCTTCCCACCCGGACGCGGCCGTGACCGGGCTCACCTCCAGCAGGTTGTCATCCGACCGTTTCCGATATATCGTGAAGCAGTCGCAACAGTTCGAGAAAGGAACACAGACATGCGTAGGCAACGACACCCCTTCGCCCACGAGCGTGGGCGCACCCCTTTCGGGCCCTTCGGTGGTTTCGGCGAGTTCCCCCCGGGTTTCGGCCCCGGTGGACGCGGCCGTGGCCACGGACCGGGCCGGCGGGGTCACGGCGGACGGCGCAGCCGCCGCGGTGACGTCCGCGCCGCGATCCTGGCGCTGCTCGCCGAGCAGCCCCGGCACGGCTACGAGATCATCCGCGAGATCGGCGAGCGCTCCGGCGGCTTCTGGCGCCCGAGCCCCGGCTCGGTCTACCCGACGCTGCAGCTGCTGGCCGACGAAGGCCTGGTCGTCAGCAAGGACGAGCACGGCAAGAAGCTCTTCGAGCTGACCGACGCCGGCCGCACCGCCGCGGAAGAGCAGGACAGCACCCCGCCGTGGGAGCACATCGCGCAGGACGTCGACCCGACCGAGGTCGGGCTCGCGAAGGCGGGCAAGAACCTGGCCGCCGCGGTCGTGCAGATCATGCGCGCGGGCACCGAGAGCCAGCAGGCCCGCGCGGCCGAGGTGCTCAACGACGCCCGGCGCTCGCTCTACGGCATCTTGGGCGAAGACGAGGACGAGTCCTCGGCTCCCGAAGAAGCAGCCGAGTGACCTGGCAGGACGAGGCCGGTGGGCTTGCGCCGCGCGTGAACGCGGTAACCCACCGGCAGCGTCAGGTCTTCGCCGCGATTCCCGTTACGCTGCAAGGACTCCGTGATCGCCTGTTCGGCGACGGGCTTGCTGAACTCGATCTTCAGCACGGCTTCGAGGTCGGCCGCCGTCGCGAACCGCCAGTCGGTGGCGACGCGGCGGCAGCCGAACCCGGCGCGGGCGAAGAACCGTTCCACCGCGGCCGGGTCGTAGTGCGGTAGGTCGGCGCGCATCCAGCCGCCGTAGGGCTCACCGGTCACGTCGAGGTCGACGATCAGGATCTTCCCGCCCGGCCGCAGGACCCGGTCGGCCTCCGCCAGCCCCGGCTCGCACCCCGGCCCGAAGAAGTACGCCGTGCGCGCGTGCACGACGTCGACGCTCGCGCTGCGGACCGGCAACCGCTGGGCCCGGCCCATCCGGACGTCCACGTTCGACAGTCCCTCGACGCGCTTCAGCGCGCTTCGCACCAACGGCTCGTGCGGCTCCACACCGAGCACCGAGCGCGCGTCGCGGGCGAAGACCGGCAAGTGGAAACCGTCCCCGCAGCCGACGTCCAGCACGTCCCGGCCGGTCCAGTCGCACTCCTCGCGCAGCACACGCCAGATCTCGCCGCCGCTGTCCTGCGCGCGGTTCTCGCGCTCGTAATCGGCCTGGTAGTACCAGATGTTGGGGCTCGGCACGACCTCCGCGCGCCGCGACGACCACCGCACCCCGCTGCTCCTTCCGGGTCCTCGTCGCCGTCCAGTGCTCGCCCGGTGGCGAATTCTTGGCGGAAACCTCACGGATCACGCCTAGAATCCGGTGGGTATCGGGAGGAGCACCCATGGCAGTCGACCCGTCCAGTACCCCGTCCCCGGTCCCGGCCGGAATCCCGTGCTGGATCGAGCTGGCCTGCCGCGAGCAGGCCGTGGCGGAACAATTCTACGGTGCCCTCTTCGGCTGGGAGTACACCACTCAACGCGATCCGGCGACGTCCGACGGCCGGTACGCCATCGCGACGCTGAACACGCTCCCGGTCGGCGGTCTCTACCGCGCCGCGCAGGGGGCGCCGCTCGGCTGGATGCCGCACCTGTCCGTGCCGCACACCGCCAGCGCGGCGGAGTGGGTCGAGCACCTCGGCGGACGGCTGACGCTCGGCCCGATGCCGATCCCGCAGCGCGGCACGATCCTGCACGCCTACGACACGAGCGGCGCGCCGGTCGTGTTCTGGGAGGTGCCGCCGGACTGGGAGTTCGTCACCGGGATCCCCAACACCTTCAGCGGCGCGGATCTCAACACCCACGACGGCGCCGCGGCGGATCACTTCTACACCAAGCTCTTCACCTACGGCAGCCACCAGATCGGCGACGGCGAGACCCTCGACTACGTCGAATGGCTCATCGAGCACCAGCCGGTGCTGTACCGGTACGTGATGGGGTCGGAGTACAGCCTCGACACCCCGCCGCACTGGCTCGTCTACTTCGACATCGACCCGGCGCGCGGCGCCGACGCGGTGGCGGGCGAGGCGCTGATGCACGGCGGCACCGTCGTGATCCAGCCGTACGACACCCCGTTCGGCCGGATGGCGATCCTCGCCGACCCCGAGGGCGCGGTGTTCGCCGTGATCGACCACTCGCGCGTCTCCGAGGAATGGGGCCGCGCCGAGGTCGACGACCCCTACGACGACTGACGCGCGGCGAACGCCAGCCCCGCGACCAGCGCGTACCCGGCCGCCACCAGCCACATCCCGGCGGCCGGGACCAGCGCGCCGACGAGCGCGACCCCGATCGCTCCCCCGGTCTGGCGCGACGCGTTGAGCACCCCCGCGGCCAGCCCGGCCTGCCCCGGCAAGGCGTTCATCGCCAGCGACGTCATCGCGGGCATCGCCAGCGAACAGCAGCCGAAGACGACCGAGACCACGGAGAACGCCACCAGCGCGCGATCCGCGGGCAGCAGCGCGAATCCGGCCGCGCCGACGAGCCCGGCCAGCGCGCCCGCGACCATCGGCGCACGCGGGCCGGAGCGTCCGGTGAGGCGTCCGCTGAAGAAGGCGTTGAGCCCGACCACCGCCGTCAGCGGCACCAGCGCGAGCCCGGCGGCGAGCGCCCCGAGCGACCAGGCGCGTTGCAGGTACAGCGCCAGGCTGAAGAGGGTGCCGTAGAGGCAGAAGTTGAACAGGCCGCCGATGCCCGTGGCCACCGCGAAGTCCCGGATCTTCAGGATGCCCAGCGGCAGCACGGGTTCGGCGACGCGCTGCTCCACGGCCACGAACACCGCGCCGGCCACCACTCCTCCGGCGAGCAGCGCGAGGGCGGCGGGCGCGCCCCATCCCGCGTGCCCGGCTTCGATGAACCCGGCGACGAACGCGGCCAGCGACACCGTGCCGGCGACCTGCCCGGCGAAGTCGAGGTGCGTCTCCCGGCGCGGGGGTTCGGTGACCGCCCGCCGCGTCAGGACGATGGCGAGGATCCCGACCGGGACGTTGACCGCGAAGACCAGGCGCCAGTCGGCGAGGCCGACGGCGAGCCCGCCGAGCACCGGCCCGGCGGCCAGCCCGGCCCCGCTCATGCCACCCCAGACGCCGAGCGCGTGGGCCCGCTCCCGCGCGTCCGGGAACTGGTGGACGATCAAGGCGAGCGACGACGGCAGCAGCGCGGCGGCCCCGGCCCCCTGCACGGCCCGCGCGGCGATCAGCCAGACCGCGTCCCCGGCGAGCGCACAGCCGCTGCTGGCGACGACGAAGACGGCGACGCCCGCTTCGAAAACGCGTCGTGAACCCCACCGGTCCCCGGCGGCACCCCAGGTCAGCAGGAACGCGGCGAGGGTGACGGTGTAGGCGTCGACCACCCACTGCAGCGCGGCCGTCGACGGCTCACCGAAGTCGGCGCCGATCGCGGGCAGGGCCAGGTTCACGATGGTCGCGTCGAGCGTGATCATCAGGAAGCCCAGGCAGACGGCGGCCAGCGCGAGCTTCGCCGGGGCTCGGGTTTCGGTGCTCATGCCCCCGAGTGAAACCCGCAGAAGCTTCGGCCGTCCACGAACCGTTGCCTCCCGAGTGGGAGCTTGCGGCTCCCACCGCAGGTCAGCCCAGCGGGACGAACGCGGACAGCAGCAGCCAGGAAACGACGGCCGAGGGCAGCAGCGAGTCGAGGCGGTCCATGATGCCGCCGTGACCCGGCAGCAGGGTGCCCATGTCCTTGACGCCGAGGTCCCGCTTGATCAGCGACTCGACGAGGTCGCCCAGGGTCGCGGTGAGGACGATGGCGACGCCGAAGATGACGCCCTGCCAGACGTGCCCGTCCAGCAGCAGGCTCAAGGTGAGGGCGCCGGCGACGATCCCGCCGACCAGCGAACCGCCGAAGCCTTCCCAGGTCTTCTTCGGGCTGATGGTGGGCGCCATCGGGTGCTTGCCACCGAGCACACCGGCGATGTAGCCCCCGGTGTCCGAGGCGACGACGCCGATGAGGAAGGTGAGAACGCGCCCGACACCGTCCGACGGCGGCACGAGCATGGCCGCGAACGCCCCGAAGAGCGGCAGGTAGGCGGCGGCGAACGTCGACGCGCTGATGTCCCGCAGGTAGCCCTTCGCGCCGCCGGGCAGGCGCCACAGCAGGCAGGCGAGCACGGTCAGGACGAACGCGGTGAGCGCGCCTTCCCGCCCGAACGGCCAGGCGAGCCAGATCATCGCCTGCCCGCCGACGAGCACCGGGATCATCGCGATCTTGGTATCGGCGACCCGGCGCAGCACCCCGGCGAATTCGAAGGTGCCGACCGCGATCGCGATCGCGATGATCCCGATGAAGAGGAAGCGCACGGTGAGCAGGGAAACGATGATCGCGGCCCCGAGCAGCAACGCGACCCCGATGGCGGCGGGCAGGTTCCGCCCGGCCTTGGAAGCCTTCTTGGCTTCCGGCGCCGCCTCGGCACCGGGAGTCCCCGGCACAGAGGTCGGCTCAGCGGCCCCGGCCGCCGACAGCCGGCTCGCCTCGCCGGTTCCCGAGGACGCCCCGGCACCGGCAATCGAGCCAGCACCCGCGGTTTCGGCCGACGCCGAGTGGTCCGCACCGCCAGTACCCGAGGACGCCCCGGCACCGGCGATCGAGCCAGCACCCGCGATCCCAGCCGACGCCGAGCGATCCACACCGCCAGCACCCGAGGACGCCCCGGCACCGGCGATCGAGCCAGCACCCGCGGCCCCGGCCGCCGCCGAGCGATCCGTACCGCCGGTCGCTGCGGCATTTCCGGCCGCAGCCGAGCGGTCCGTCCCCTCGGTTCCCGAGGTCACGCCCGTGCCCGAGGTCTCCGGCGCGGCGCCCGTCCCCGGGAACTCCGGCGTGGCCGGGGTGCCGGCTCGCGCCGGCTCCGGCGTCCCGGGCGCGGCCGCCGGGTGTTCTCCGGTGGCGTCCACCCGGTCCTCGCGTTCCTCGCTCACCTGTGCCATCAGACCTCGAGCAGCTCGGCTTCCTTGTGCTTGACCAGCTCGTCGACCTTGTGCGAGTAGGTGTCGGTGAGGTTCTGCAGTTCCTTCTCCGCGCGCACGACCTCGTCCTCGCCCGCTTCGCCGTCCTTGCCGATGCGGTCGAGCTCTTCCTTGGCCTTGCGGCGGATGCTGCGGATGGTCACCCGGGCGTCCTCGCCCTTGCCCTTGGCGACCTTCACCATCTCCTTGCGCCGCTCCTCGGTGAGCTGCGGGATGACGATCCGGATCACGTTGCCGTCGTTGCTCGGGTTGACCCCGAGGTCGGACTCGCGGATCGCCTTCTCGATGGCGACCAGCTGCGTCTGGTCGTAGGGCTTGATCAGCGCCATCCGCGCCTCGGGCACGTTGACGCTGGCCAGCTGGTTCAGCGGGGTCGGCGCGCCGTAGTACTCGACGACGATGCGCGAGAACATCGACGGGGTGGCCCGGCCGGTGCGCACCGACGTCAGGTCGTCCTTCGCGACGGACACCGCTTTTTCCATCTTCTCCTCGGCGTCGAGGAGGGTCTCGTCGATCACGGCTACTCCCGTTGTTGTGATGGGTGGCGCTTGCTGATCCCAGCAGGTCTAGGCCGGCACCCCGTCGGCGGGGGTGCTGACCAACGTGCCGATTCTTTCACCACTCACCGCGCGGGCGATGTTCCCCTCGGTGAGCAGGTTGAACACGATGATCGGCATGTTGTTGTCCATGCAGAGGCTGAACGCCGTCGCGTCGGCGACCTTGAGGTCCCGTTCCAGCACCTCGCGGTGGGTGATCTCGCGGAACATCTCGGCGGTCGGGTCGGCCTTCGGGTCCGCGGTGTAGACGCCGTCGACGGCCTTCGCCATCAGCACGGCTTCGCAGCCCAGCTCGAGCGCCCGCTGCGCGGCGGCGGTGTCGGTGGAGAAGTACGGCATGCCGACCCCGGCGCCGAAGATCACGACGCGGCCCTTCTCCAGGTGCCGCTCGGCGCGGCGCGGGATGTAGGGCTCGGCGACCTGGCCCATCGTGATGGCGGTCTGCACGCGGGTGGGCAGGCCCTCCTTCTCCAGGAAGTCCTGCAGCGCCAGGCAGTTCATCACGGTACCCAGCATCGCCATGTAGTCGGCGCGGTCGCGGTCCATGCCGCGCTGCGAGAGCTCCGCGCCGCGGAAGTAGTTGCCGCCGCCGATCACGACCGCGACCTGGACGCCGGTGCGGGCGACGTCGGCGATCTGCTGCGCGACCGAGTGGACGACATCCGGATCGACGCCGATCGAACCACCGCCGAACATTTCGCCGCCCAGTTTCAGCAGCACCCGCCGGTAGCCACCTTCGACCCGGTCACCCATCTATGTCGCCTCCTACGCCCTCGGCCGTGCATTTCTTCTCTGGACCCGACAGTGCCCCGTCCCCGGTGGGCGGAGACGGGGCACTGTGGGTGTGAAACCTACGCCCTGGCCTGGTGTCAGGCCTGGCCGACCTCGAACCGCGCGAACTTGGTCAGCGTCACGCCGGCCTCGTCGAGCAGGGCCTTGACGGTCTTCTTGTTGTCCTTGACCGAAGGCTGCTCGAGCAGGACGTTGTCCTTGTAGTAGGCGTTGACCTTGCCCTCGATGATCTTGGACATGGCCTGCTCCGGCTTGCCCTCTTCGCGGGCGGTCTTCTCGGCGATCGAGCGCTCGTTCTCGACGATCTCGGCCGGGACCTCTTCGCGGGTCAGGTACTTCGCGCGCAGCGCGGCGACCTGCATGGCGGCACCGCGGGCGGCCTCGGTGTCGTCACCGGTGAACTCGACGAGCACGCCGACGGCCGGCGGCAGGTCGGAGCCGCGGCGGTGCAGGTAGGTCGCGGTCTGGCCCTCGAAGGCCACGACGCGGCGCAGCTCGAGCTTCTCGCCGATGCGGGCCGAGAGCTCCTGGACGACCTCGTTGACGGTCTTGCCGTCGAGCTCGGCGGCCTTGAGCGCCTCGACGTCGGAGGTCTTGACGGTCTTCGCGACCTCGACGATCTTCGCGGCGAGCGCCTGGAAGTCGGCGTTCTTGGCGACGAAGTCGGTCTCGGAGTCGAGCTCGATGAGGACACCGCCCTCGCCGGTGACCAGGCCCTCGGCGGTGGCGCGCTCGGCGCGCTTGCCGACGTCCTTGGCACCCTTGATGCGCAGGAACTCGACGGCCTTGTCGAAGTCGCCGCCGTTCTCCTCGAGCGCCTTCTTGCAGTCCATCATGCCGGCGCCGGTCATCTCGCGCAGGCGCTTCACGTCAGCGGCGGTGTAGTTCGCCATTCTGGTAGATCCGTCCTTTTCAGGTACGTAAGTCTTGGAGGGTGCTACGCCCGTGGGGGCGGCCGGAGCCGGCCGCCCGGGCGGGGGTAAAAAAGGAGGTGGCGGTCGCCGGCGCGGTCGGGGGCGCGACCGGAGGCACCACGGCCG
>NZ_JBEZDL010000023.1:79417-196216 GCF_040648295.1 Amycolatopsis sp. NPDC049159 | reverse complement strand
GTCGTGAGTGGGAAACAGGGTCAGCACACTGTTTCCCACTCACGACCGGCCGCCGCAGGGGTGCCGCGGCGCGGGTCATGACAGCACCTCGTGCGCCACTCGCTCCGGCGTGCCCGGGAACCACACGTCCTCCGGGGTCAGCGCGTCCGGCTGGTACTGGCCCAGCGCGCTGATCAGCATCCGCAGCTCCAGCGCCAGCGCCTCCGCGAACCGCACCAGGCCCGACTCCGGGTCCGTGTCCACCGCCAGCAGCGCCGCCCGGCCGAGACCCGCCGCGCGGGCGCCCAGGGCCAGGACCTTCGCCACCCGGGTGCCTTCCCACATCCGGCCCGAAGCCAGCAGGCAGCCCGCCGGGGTGCCGATCCGGGTCAAGCACTCCGCCAGCGGAAGCCCGACCGGCCCGAACGACGTCGGCGTCCAGCCCGAACCGCCCTCGGCGCCGTCGACCGTCACCGCGTCGGCGCCGGCCTCCCACGCCACCGCCGCCGCCGAAGCGACGTCGCGGCCCGGTGGGAGCTTCACCCACACGCCGGCGCGCGGGAAGTTGTTGCGCATCAAGCGGATCTGCTGCCGCAGGATCTCCGGCGTGAACGTCCCGGGTGAACTGCTCCGCAGCACCGAAGACCCCAGGGAGAGGTCGACCGAGTACAAGGAAGCGAGCGAAGCGGCGGCAGCGGGATCCACCAGCGTCATCCCGCCGAGCCCCGGCTTCGCGCCCTGCCCGACCTTGAGCTCGAACGCCAGCCGCCCGGACTCCAGCAGCGGAGCCGCCGACGGGTCCGAGTACACGAGGTTCCAGACCTCCGCGTCCGCGTCCTCCGTGCTCTGCTGCACGACGACGCCGCCGAGGCCGTCCGGGACCGCGTCGCCGTACGCCCGCAGGCGCTCCAGCAGCGTGCCCGCCGACGGACCGCCGGCCCGGCCGTGGCCGTGCACCGGGACGACGTTCTCGCCGATCACCATCGGGATGCCGAGCCGGGCGGCCTGCGCCGAAGCCGCCGCGCCCAGACCGGCGCCCGCCACCTGCGTCGAGCCGAACGCCGACAGGTACAGCGGCAGCGAAGACGCGAACCCGCCGATCGACGCCGCCAGCGAGACGTCGCCGTACAGCGGCTCGCGGCCCAGCTCGATCAGCTTCTCCAGGCGCCGCGGGACGAACACCGGCGGCACCAGCCGCGCCGACTCCAGCAGATCCGCGGGAGCAGCGGAAGCCGCGCCGAACAGGGAAGTCCCGTAGGAAGAAGCGTCCGGGAACACCGCCGCGGCACCGGTCCGGGCCCGCTCCCGGACCTGGTCGACGGGGAAACCGGCAGCGCTCAGCGCGGTCACGGCGAGACCACCCCCGGCAGCTTCGGGAACGCCGTCGCCTGCCACACCGCGTCCAGCCCGGCCACGTACCGCGTGAACCGCTGCACCCCCAGGCCGAACCCGGAGCTGGCGGGAATGCCGGTGCGGACCAGGTCGAGGTACCACGCGTACTTCGCCGGGTTCTCGCCCGTCTCGCGCATCCGCGTGACGATCCGGCCGTAGTCGTGCTCCCGCTCGCTGCCGGAGCACAGCTCGCCGTACCCCTCCGGTGCGATCAGGTCGAAGTTGCGCAGGACACCCGGCGCCGAAACGCTTTCCCGGTCGTAGAACCCGCGCGAGCCCTTCGGGTAGTCGACGAGGAAGAACGGCCGGGCGTGCTTCTCGGACAGGATCGCCTCGCCCGCCCAGTCGATCTCGGCGTCCGCGCTCTGCGGGTGCCCGAGCTCGCGCAGCGTCTCGACGGCGGTCGCGTGCGACAGCCGGCCGAACGCGCCGCCGAGCAGGTCGGTGAACGCGCCCGAGTCGCGGCCGAGTGCTTCCAGCACGTCGCCCGCGTCCTCGACGACCCGGCGCACCACGTGCGCCACCAAGTCCTGCAGCAGGTCGAGCACGTCGTCGCGGGACGCGCCGGCGACCTCGACGTCGAGCTGGTGGAACTCGGCGAGGTGCCGGCTCGTGTTCGCCGTCTCGAGCGGCTCCAGCCGCACGTTCGGGGCGACGTAGAAGATCTTCGAGAAGCCGAGCAGCGACGCCTGCTTGTACAGGATCGCGCTGGTCATCAGCTTGTAGCGGTGGCCGTAGAAGTCGACGTCCACCTGCTTCGCGCCGCGCCCGCCCGGGTCGGTGACCGGGCCGATCACCGGCGGCAGCAGCTCGGTGAAGCCGCGGGCGCCGAGGAACGCGCGCGCCTCGGTGAGCAGCTTGTGCTGGAGGCCCAGCACGTGCCGGGTGGTCTCCGAGGTCAGGTGCGTGCGCGGGTCCGGCGGATCGGTGTGCTCCATGGCGTTCTCACTCCCAGCTGGTCGGGGCGGATCAGGACAGGACCGGGTCGAGCCTTCGGCGGTGGTAGGACAGGTCGGCGAGCAGCCGGGTCGCGCTGACCCGGTCGTCGCCGCGGCGGCCGCCGAGCGCGGGCGGCAGCGGCATCCGGCCGGTGTGCCACCACTGCAGGCGGCCTTCGTCGTCGAGCACGCACCGGGTTTCGCCGCCGTTGTCGGGGTGCAGGCAGTACGGCACGTCGAGCAGGCCGCGCTCGAACGCCGCCGGCAGCGCCTCGGTCAGCGTCGGCGCGAGCGAGCGCACCTCGTCGACGAGCAGCCGGGCCTGGGCGTACACCTCGGTCTCCCCCGGCGGCCCGGCCGGCGCGGGTTCCGCCAGCGCGGTCGCGTGCGCCAGCTGCAGCGCCGAGATGTTCTCTTCGACGGTCGGGATCCGGTGCGCTTCCGCGGTGGTCTTGACGATCAGCCGCTCGGTGCCGGTCCGCACGGCCAGCCGGACGCTCTCGGCGACCAGCTCCCGCGCCCCGGCCGCCGACTCCGGGAACAGCCCCATGTAGGTGTAGAGCACCAGGTGGTGGTCCACGCCTGCCAGTTCCTCGGCGCACAGCCGCCGCATCGCCCACAGCGCTTCGGCATCCTGCTCGGGGCTCGTCTGCTGCGCGTAGCTGGCCGACACGCTGCGCACACCGTGCTCGGCGAAGAACAGGCATTCCAGCACCGACAACGCGACGAGCAGCCCCGGCGGGCACAGCTGGCCGAGCATGCAGCCGCCGAAGCTCTCCAGGTGGCAGTCCACTCCCCGGTCGGCCTGCCCGGCCAGCAGGGACGCCGAGCGCGACCACGCCTTCGCCGCCGTCCGCAGCGGGACGCTGCTGTAGGGCAGGCAGTAGGACACCGGCCCGCCTTCGGAGGCGTCGAGGCCGGCTTCGAGCATCACGGCGAAGATGTCTTCGGGCTGCGCCGAGCCGTGGCGCACCTGGACCGGGAAGCCGGGCAGGTCCGCCACCAGCCCGGCGGTGACGGCCGGGCCCAGCGCCACCAGCGGGAAGCCGTTGAGCGGGACCCCGGACTGGACGGACATCGCGGCGAGGTCGTGCTGCCCGGTGCGGGTGTAGCTGTCGAGCGTCACGGTGCCGACGGCCGGGACGCCGGCACCGGCCACCGCACGCAGCCCGCGTCGCATCGCTTCCGGTTCCGAGAACCCCATCCGCGGCTGGACGACGAGCGTCCGGCGGCGGCGGTGCTCGGCCACGAACGCGCTGAACACCGACCGGGCAGCGGTCACCGCAAGGTCCGGATGTTCGCGGCGACGAACTCGCGGAACGATTCGATCGCCTGGCCGGAGTCGCCGGCGCCGACGTGGAAGACCGCGTCGTAGCCCAGCGCCAGCAGCTCGGCCTCCAGCGCGCTGTTCGCGTCACCGTGGACGCCGAGCTTGCCGCCGATCACGGCGGGCAGCCCGGCCAGGACGGCGTCGGAGCGCAGCGCGGAGATGACCCGGGCGCCGTCGACGTGGCCGTGGCCGTTGATGGTGCTGATCACCAGGCAGTCCGGCCGCTCGTCGCGGCAGGCGGCCAGCAGCCGCCCGACCGGGACGCAGGCACCGAGGTTGACGACCTCGTGGCCCATTTCCTCCATGATCAGCTGGAGGGCGACGAGGTTCCACATGTGCGAGTCGGACTCGACGCTGGACAGGACGAACTTCAGCGGGGGCCCCGCGGACACGGCGGGCCGGTCCGGGGTCTGCTCGATCTGGAAGGTGGTCATCGTGCGTCGCTCCCTGTGCGTTCGGGGAACGTCCGCGGTGCGGGCCGCGAACTTCTCACGACGAATCGTCATCGGCCGGCGCCCGGCGCACATGGGTGCGGCGGCCCCGCATTCCCGCGCCGGTCCCGCCCCCCGGTCCGCCTCGCGCGCGGGCGTCGCGGCCGCGCGCATGAGGCGCGGAGACCTGGGTGCCGGCGGTGCCCCGCACGGGGGATCGTGGCCCCGGACCCGCCTCGGAACCCGCGTCCGGCCCGCCCGCCGGACGGCGCAACCGTCCCGTCCGAACGGCTTAATCCCCCACTTCGCGACCAGGCGTTTCCCCACACGGTCCCCCATGAACCCCCAGAACGCCCCCATGCCGCGCGGGAATGCGGGCGTAGCACCCCCATGTGGTCCGCGTCACCCGCTGGCATGCTCGATCCCGTGATTCCCCCGCAGCCGAACCCGGCGACCACGACGCTCCCGCCCACCTGGTGGGCGGCCGGGCTGACCCCGCACGAGCGGCGCCCCGGTGGCACCCGCCCCGCGTGGGTGGACTTCGCCGAGGCCGCACTTTCACGTGAAAGTGCGGCCCCCAGGTCGGCACTTTCACGTGAAAGTGCCGACTGGCGGACGGCGTTCGCCGCGGTGTTCCGCCCCTTCACCGACGCGGTGCGCGTCGCGATCGCCGGTGCCGCAGCGGGTTCGCCCGCCGTCGACGCCGCGCCGGTCGCCGACGGCTGCGCCGCGCAGCTCGGTCACCAGCTGGCCGGCCTCGCCGCCCGCACCCTGGTGCTGGAGCTCGGACGGGCGCGGCACAAGGAGATCCTCGACGGCGAGACGCCGCAGGCGCGCTTCGCCGACTTCGTCCGCCGGACCGGCACCCCCGCTGGCCTGACCGACCTGCTGCACCGGTACCCGGTGCTCGCCCGGCTCGCCGCGCAGGCGTCGCTGCACGCCATCGCCGCCGCCACCGAGCTGCTGGCCCGGTTCGACGCCGACCGTGTGGCGCTGACCGCCTTCGTCGGCACCGATCCCGGCCCGCTGGTCGAGGTCAGCGGCGGCACCGGCGACGCGCACCAGCGCGGCCGCTCGGTCCGCGAACTCCGGTTCGCGAGCGGCGCGCGGGTCGTCTACAAGCCGCGCCCGCTCGACCTGCACGCGGCGTTCACGGCGCTGGCCGGCTGGCTCAACCCGCGCGTCCCCGGCCTCGAGCTGCAGACGGTCGACGTGCTGGCCCGGCCCGGCTACGGCTGGCTGCGGTTCGTCGAGCACCGGCCGTGCGCGGACCTCACCGAGGTGGACCGCTTCTACCGCCGCCAGGGCGTGCTGCTCGCCCTCCTGCACGCCCTCGACGGCACCGACGTGCACTTCGAGAACATCATCGCGGCCGGCGACCAGCCGGTGCTGATCGACATCGAAACGCTGTTCCAGCCGGTGCTGCCGGCCGAGAGCGGCGAAAGTGACCCGGCCGCGGAGCTGCTCGCCCGCTCGGTGCACCGCACGATGCTGCTGCCGCAGATGATCGTCGGCGAGCACGGTGCGGTGGACATCTCCGGGCTCGGCGGCGGCCGCGCGGCGGCCCCGGCGCTGGAGCGCGTCGACTGGCTCGACGCCGGCACCGACCGGATGCGGCTGGTCCGGGTGCCCGGCGGCATCGGCACCGGCGTCAACCGGCCCACCCTCGGCGGCGTCGACGTCGAACCGGCCGAGCACGGCGCCGCGCTCCTGGCCGGGTTCCGCGCCGGGTACGACGCCATCGCCGCCGGCGCGACCGAGTTCGCCGCCCTGCTGGCAAGCTGCGCCGGCGCGGGGGTCCGCGTCCTGGTCCGCCCCACCAGCTTCTACACGCGGCTGCTCGACGAGACCACGCACCCGTCGCTGCTGGCCGACGCGGCCGCCCGCGACGAAGCGTTCGGGCTGCTGCACGACGACAGCACCGACGACGTCCGACGCGCGCTCGTCGCCGCGGAGCTGACCGACCTGTGGGCGGGCGACGTCCCGATGTTCACCGGCGAGCCCGGCTCCGCCGACGTCTGGGACACCGAAGGCAACCGGCTGGCCGGCCTGCTCGGCACGACGCCGCTGGCGTCGGTGCGGGCGAAGGTCGCCGGCATGACCACGATCGACCGCCGCGACCAGGAGTGGCTGATCTCCGCCGCGCTGGCCACCCGGCCCGCCGCCGAGACCCACGCCGGCAGCGGCGTCAGCGACGGCATCCTGCCGAGCAAGACCCCCGAGCCCGCGCACCTGCTTTCCGCCGCGTGCGGCGTCGCCGACGCCATCATCGCCCGCGCCTGCACGGCGGACGGGCGCGTCAATTGGGTCGGGCTGGAGCTCGTCGACGAGAAGTACTGGACCGTGCTGCCGATGGGCGGCGGCCTCGGCGAGGGCTACCCCGGCGTGGCGCTGTTCCTCGCCCAGCTCGCCGAACTGACCGGCATCGACCGCTACCGGGACCTGGCCGGCAGGGCCGTTTCCGGCCTGCCGTCGCTGGTTTCCGCGCTCGAAGCCGACCCGGACCTCGCCGAAGCGGCCGGGCCGGGTGGCCTGCTCGGGCTCGGCGGCGTCGCCTACGCCGCGGCCCGCCTCGCGCGGCTGCTCGACCGGCCGGACCTGCTGGACCTCTGCGCGCGCACGGTCGCGGTGATGCCGGCCCCGACGCCGCGGACGTCCCCGCGGTTCACCACCGGGCTGGCCGGCGGCCTGGTCGCGCTGCGCTCGGTCGCCGCGCAGACCGGCATGGACCTCGCCACCGTGCTCGCCGGTGCGTACGCGGCCGAGCTCGCGAGCCGCTCCATCGACCCCGATCTCGCCGACCCCGGGTTCGCGCACGGCGCGGCCGGCGTCGACTGGGCCCTGTCCGGGCACCCGCGCGAGACCGCGACCCTGCCGCCGGCGAAGGCCGCGACCGGGCACGGCTGGTGCTCCGGCCTGGCCGGCCAGGTGCTCGCCTACGCCGACGACCCGGCGGTGCTCGGCGGCCTCGACGAGCAGGTCCGGCGCCTCGCCGCCCAGGAACCGCTGCGCGACCTGTCCCTGTGCCACGGCGAAACCGGCATCACCGACGTCCTCGGCGTGCTGGCCGAAACCGGCCACACCGGCGCGGAAGCCGCGCTCGCCACCCGGACCGGCCTGCTGCTGACCGCCGTCGAACAGGACGGCGCGCGCTGCGGCACCCCCGACGGCGTGCCCTCCCCCGGCCTGCTCACCGGACTGGCCGGGATCGGCTACGGCCTGCTGCGGCTGGGTTTCGGCCCCCGCGTCCCGTCCGCCCTGCTCTTGCGCCCCCCGACCCGCTGAACCGCACCCGCCCCACCTCACGAGGAGAGAACCACAGATGCGCGAAACCACGACCGAGACCGCCGAAGCCACCGTCGGCGCCCTGGTGCTCCCGCGGGCGAACCACGCCGGCGCCCGCAACCAGGCGCTCGCCGGCACCCGGCCCCGGCTGTCCGGCGTCACGCTCGACACGCTCGGTTCGCCGACCGTCGTCACCAACGGCACCTTCGCCCTCTGAGTCCCGGTCGCCACGCCGGTCTTCACGACCGGCTTCGCCGAATAGCTTCCGTTTCACCCAGCACGACTACTACCGAGAGTGGAGCCACCTGCATGACCGAGCACGACTTCGCCGGCACGGACAACCCGATCGGCGACTTGACCCTCCCGACTTCCTCCCGCACGGGCGCGCGCAACCACGCGCTGTCCGGCAAGGCGGCGCGGGTCAGCCAGAACTCCCTCACCACCATGGACATCACGGTCGTCACGGGCAATTTCCCCGGATAGTGAGACGATCACCGCGTCGGTAATTCGACCTACGCCCGGAGGACGCCCGTCCGGTTATAGTGACCGCGATGGGCATCCGATCGACGCGCCTGATCGGGCGCGACAGGGAGCTCGGCGCCCTGTCCCAGGCTCTGGAGAAGGCCCGCACCGACCACGGTGGGGCCTTCTTCCTTGTCGGTGAAGGCGGGATCGGGAAGTCCCGGCTCGCCGCCGACGTCGCCGCACGGGCACTGGCGACCGGGCTCCCCGTGCTGCGCGGACGAGCCAGCTCGATCGGCCCGATGGTGCCGTTCCGGCCGCTGGCCGAAGCCCTGCTGTCGCACTTCCGCGGCGGCCACCCGCCCGCGGCGCCCGAGCTCGACCCGCTCGTGCCGGTGCTCGCCCGGCTCGTGCCCGACTGGTACCGCGGCGACCGCCCGCACGACAACGGCAACCTCCTCGTCCTGGCCGAGGCGGTGTTCCGGCTGCTGTCGGTGGCCGGGCGCGAAGGCGGCTGCCTGATCGTGCTGGAGGACCTGCACAACGCGGACGCCGAAACGCTGTTCATCGTCGAGTACCTCGTCGACAACCTGGCGTCGAGCCGGGTGATGCTGATCGGGACCCTGCGCAACGAACCCGGCGAGGCGCTGCGGCTGGCGACCGCGGCGGCGCAGCGCTCGGCCAGCCACACCTTCGAGCTGACCCGGCTCGACGCCGGGCGCACCCGGGACTTCGCCGCCGCCTGCCTGGAAACCGAGCCGGCCGCGGTGCCCACCGCCGTCGCGAACCTGTTGTGGCAGAACAGCGAGGGCGTGCCCTTCGTCGTCGAGGAGCTGCTGCACGGCATGGTCACCGACGGGCTGCTCGTCGGCGGCGCGAACGGCTGGCAGGTCGTCGGCGAACTGCAGGCCCGCGTCCCGGAGGCGCTGATCAGCAGCATCGCCGCGCGCGTCGACGCACTCGGCGCGGACGGCGAGACGCTGCTTTCGGTGGCCGCTGTGCTGGGCCGGCGGTTCCCGCTGTCGGTCGTGCAGGCGGTGACCGACATGGACGACCGCATGCTGCACAACCACATCAGCGCGAGCGTCGCCGCGCACCTGGTCACCACCGACGAGACCACGCCCGGCTGGTACGCCTTCCGCCACCCGCTCACCGCGGAGGCGCTGCTGGCCCGGCTCGTGCCGTCGACGAAGGCGAACCTGGCGCGCCGGGCCGCGGACGCCGTCGAGCTGCTGCACCCGGGCCTGCCCGGCGAGCTGTGCGCGCTCGCCGCGGCGCTGCGGCTGACGGCGATGGACCACCCCGGCGCCGGGCGGCTGTTCGCCGAGGCCGGCCGGCGCGCCCTCGACGGCGGTGCCGCCGACACGGCGGTGACCATGCTGACCCGCGCCGTCGACCTGCTGGCCACGGCGAGCCCCGACGACCGCGCCGACGCGCTGGAGTCCCTGCTGCACGCGCTGGGGCAGACCGGGCAGTTCGACCGCGCCGTCGAGTTTTCCGCTCGCTTCGCCGAGATCGGCCGGCTGGAGCGGGCGGTCGACCTGCACGTCCAGCTGGCGTGGGCGGCCTACATCGGCGGCCGGCACGACGAGTGCCTCAACCAGATCGAGCAGGCCCGCGCCCCACTCGGCGGCGAGATGACCGAGGAGCAGAAGGCGGGCCTCGACGCCGTCGAAGCGACGCTGTGGCTGGACGTCCCGGGCCCGGCGCACACCGAACGCGCCCGCCTGCTGGCCGAACAGGCGTGGGAGGTGGCCGAGCGCGCCGGAGTGCCGTTCGTGTCGTGCCAGGCGTTGCAGGTGCTCGGCATGGTGGCGCTGGAGACGGACCTGGCGGAGGCCGAGCGCTACCTGCAGCTGGCGCGGCGGCTGGCCGAACGCCACCAGCTGACGCACCTGCGCACCCAGGTGCTGGTCCGCCTCGGCGGGCACCGGATGCTCGCCGAGGGCGACGTCCGCACGTTCGACCTGGCTCGCGCGGAGGCCCAGCGCACCGGCGCGATCACGCTCACCTGCGCGGTCGACGCGAGCCGCGCGGTGCACGCGGTGATGCGCGGCGAGTTCGCGCAGGCGGAGAAGATCCTTGACGAGAACCTCGCCGTCCTCGGCCGGCTCCGGCTCGTCGCGCTGCTGCAGTACACGCACATGACCCGCGCGATGGTGGCCGCCCACCAGGCGGACCGGGTCCGGATGGAGCAGGCGCTCGACGACTTCCGCGCCGAGGGCGGCAACAGCGCGCAGGAGATGGTGCTCAGCGTCGGGCTGGCGCAGGTGTTCTGCTCGCTGCTGGAGGAGGACGCCGAACGCGCCCGCCGCGAGCTGGCGCAGGTGCTGGCCCTGGAGGAGCGCCAGCCGAGCCGTTTCCACCTGGCGGGCCAGCACGGCCTGCGGCTGCTGGTCGAGGCGCTCGACGGCACGGCACCGCCCGAGCGGCCCCCGGCGGCGGTGAGCGGCATGCGCTGGAACCGCCAGTTCGTCCTGCTGGGCGACGCGGTCCGCCACGGCCGCGCCGGGTCCCCGGAACTCGCCGACGAAGCGGTGGCGGCGGCGATCGAGGCGGCGGCGCCGTTCCCGATGAGCAGGCACCTGGGCCTGCGCATGGTGGCGGAATCCGCCGCGGCCGACGGCTGGGGCGACCCGGTGACGTGGCTCAAGGAAGCGGAGGAGTACTTCCACCAGGCGGACGTGACGGCGGTGGCGAGCGCGTGCCGCGGGCTGCTGCGCAAGACCGGCGTCGCGGTCGGCCAGCGCCGCACGGGCTCGGACCGCCTCCCGGCGGGCCTGCGCTCGGCGGGGGTGACCGTCCGCGAGTACGAGGTGCTGCAGCTGCTGGCGGACAACATGGGCAACAAGGACATCGCCCGGCGGCTGCACATCTCGCCGCGTACGGTGGAGAAGCACGTGGCCAGCCTGATGGCGAAGTCGAACCTGCAGAACCGCAGCGCGCTGACGGAGTACGCGCGCAACACCCCGCACTGACCGCCGCCCGGCGGGGCCTCAGGTGCCGATCGGGATCTCCGCCCAGACCGTCTTGCCGCCGTCTCGGCGGTGGAAGTGACCGTGTCGGCGGCTGCACGCGGCGACCAGCTTCAGGCCGGTGCCGACCGGGGCCACGTCGGGCGCCGCCGGGTCGAACCACGCCGCTCCGCCGGAGTCCTCGATACCGATCCACACCGTCGAATCCGCGCACGTCAGCAGCGCGCGCACCGGGCCGATCGCGTGGCGGACCGCGTTCGCGGCCAGCTCCCCCGCGATCAGCACGACGTCCGCCGCGATCTCGTCCGGCACTTCGTCCGCCGTGGCCAGGCGCTCGCGCACCCAGTCGCGCACCCGGCGGACCTGGGCGGGTTCCCTGTCGAACACGAACTTGTCCAGCAGCATGATTCCCTCCCCGGGGCCGGGAAAACGATTCCCCATCCGCGGGGTTCCGCACACCTCTCCGGGCCGGAATCCCCCGAACGGACTAGATTGGACCCGTGAGTCCAGCCACCAAGCAGCTGACCGCCAAGGGCGCGGCGACGCGGCAGCGGATCGTCGAAGGCGCGGCGGAGGAGATCCGGGAGCGCGGCGTCGCCGTCACGACGCTGGACGACGTCCGGGCGCGGACCGGCACGAGCAAGAGCCAGCTCTTCCACTACTTTCCCGGTGGCAAGGAAGACCTGCTGCTGGAAGTGGCCCGCTACGAAGCGGATCAGGTGATCGCGGCCCAGCAGCCCCAGCTGGGCGGGCTGACGTCGTGGGCGGCGTGGCGGCGCTGGCGCGACACGGTCGTCTCGCACTACACCGAACGCGGGCAGCACTGCCCGCTCAACGTGCTGATCTCCCAGCTCGGCCGCGCGACACCGGGCGCGCAGGCCGTCGTCGGCGAGATGCTGGAGCGGTGGCGGCGGGAGATCGCGGCCGGCATCCGGCACCTGCAGGCGGCCGGTGAGGTGGCCGCGGACACCGACCCCGAACGCACCGCCGCCGCCCTGCTGGCGGGGATCCAGGGCGGCGTGGTGGTGATGCTGTCGACCGGGCGCATCGACCACCTCGAAGCGGCGCTCGACGTCGGGATCGAAAACCTGCGGGCGAGCGGGAACCGGTGAGCCCGGTCCCCGCTCGGCGAAGTCAGGCGTTCTTGATCGCGGAGATCTCGAACTCGAGGGTGACCTTGTCGCTCACCAGCACGCCACCGGTCTCGAGGGCGGCGTTCCAGGTGATGCCGTAGTCCTTGCGGCTGATCGTGGTGGAGCCTTCGAAGCCGATGCGGTCGTTGCCGAACGGGTCCTTCGCGGAGCCCTCGAACTCGAACGGGACGGTCACCGAGCGGGTGACGTCCTTGATGGTCAGGTCGCCGGTGACGTCGAAGGAGGTCTCGCCGGTCTGCTTGACCTCGGTCGAGGTGAAGGTGATCTGCGGGTACTCGTCCATCGACAGGAAGTCGTTGCTCTTCAGGTGCCCGTCGCGGTCCGCGTTGCGGGTGTCGATGCTGTGCGCCTGGATGGTCACCTGGACGCTCGACTTCTCCGGCGCGTCGCCGTCGATCGTGGCGGCACCGGTGAACTCGTTGAAGCTGCCGCGCACCTTGGTCACCATGGCGTGGCGGGCGACGAACCCGATCCGCGAGTGGGCGGCGTCGAGGGTGTATTCGCCGGTCAGCTGGGGGTAGGTGGTCGCGCTGGTCATCGCTGTTCTTCTCTCCTCGTGGTGGCGGCCCCCGGGTGATTGAGGGTTCAACGACACTCTACTCACTTTGGCTGGTTGCGCAAGCAAGCTTTCGGTAGAGTCGCCGGTATGGGTGATCTTTCCGCGCTCGACACCGGAGAAGCCGCGTTCTGGCGGTCGCTGATCCGCGTCACGACCGTGCTCCCGCGCGCCCTGGAGGACCAGTTCCTGCCGGAGACCGGCCTCACGGTCAGCGACTACGGCGTGCTCGTCGCGCTGTCGGAAGCCCCGGACCACCTGCTCCGCATCTCCGCGCTGGCGGCGACGACGGCGTTGTCGCTCAGCCGGATCAGCCGGGTGGTCGACGACCTCACCCGCCGCGGGCTGGTCGAGAAGCGGCGCTGCAAGGAAGACGGGCGCGCGTCCAACGCCGTGCTGACCGCCGCCGGATTGGCCAGACTGGAGGCGGCGTTCCCGAGCCACCTGGCCCGCGTGCGGGCTTCGGTGTTCGACCACCTGAGCGCCGAGGACATCCGGGCAGCCGGGCCGGTGCTGGCCCGGCTGGCCGCGGCGCTCGACGCCACTCCCCCGACCGACGAGGAGCCGAGGACGCGATGAGCGACAAGGGCGAGTACCAGCGGGACCTGAACTACCTCCCGGACCGCATCACCGCCGACGGCCGCGACGGCTGGCCGGTCGAACCCGGCCGCTACCGGCTGGTCGTGGCCCGTGCGTGCCCGTGGGCGAACCGCGCGGTGATCGTCCGGCGGCTGCTGGGCCTGGAGCCGGTGCTGTCGATGGGCATCGCCGGGCCGGTGCACGACGAACGCAGCTGGAGCTTCGACCTCGACCCCGGTGGGCGCGACCCGGTGCTCGGCATCGAGCGCCTGCAGGAGGCGTTCTTCAAGCGCGACCCGCAGTACCCGCGCGGCATCACCGTGCCCGCGTTCGTCGACGTGCCCACCGGCCAGGTCGTCACCAACGACTTCGCGCAGATGACCCTCGACATGTCGACCGAGTGGACCGCGTACCACCGCGACGGCGCGCCCGAGCTGTACCCCGAGAAGCTGCGCGACGAGATCGACGACGTCGCGCAGAAGGTGTTCACCGACGTCAACAACGCGGTGTACCAGTGCGGGTTCGCCCGGTCACAGGAGGCGTACGAGCACTCCTACCGCAAGCTGTTCGCCCGGCTGGACTGGCTGTCGGAGCGGCTCGCGGGGCAGCGGTACCTGGTCGGCGACACGATCACCGAAGCCGACGTCCGCCTGTTCACCACGCTCGTCCGGTTCGACGCGGTCTACCACGGCCACTTCAAGTGCAACCGGCAGAAGCTGACCGAGCTGCCGGTGCTGTGGGCCTACACGCGCGACCTGTTCCAGACGCCCGGGTTCGGCGACACGATCGACTTCCCGCAGATCAAGGAGCACTACTACGTGGTGCACGAGAACGTGAACCCGACCGGGATCGTCCCGCTCGGCCCGGACACCTCGGGCTGGCTGACCCGGCACGACCGCGAGCAGCTCGGCGGCCGCCCGTTCGGCGACGGCACCCCGCCGGGCCCGCCGCCCGCCGACGAGCGGGTGCCCGAGCTGTAGTTCCCGGGCTACGGTGATCGCCATGGAACGCCTGCGCGATCGCCGGATCCTGGTCACCGGCGCCGGTTCCGGCATCGGCCGGGCCACCACCGTCCGCCTGGTGGCCGAGGGGGCGCGGGTCGTGGCCACCGACGTCACGGGCCTCGAAGACCTGCCCGCGCTCGAAACGCTGACGATGGACGTCGCCGACGAAGCCGCGGTGACCGCCGGAGTGGCCGCGGCGACCGAGGTCCTGGGCGGCCTCGACGTCCTGGTCAACGCGGCGGGCATCCTGCTGGCGTCGCACACGCACGAGACGTCGCTGGAGCTGTGGAACCGGGTGCTGGCGGTCAACCTGACCGGCACGTTCCTGGTGACGCGCACGGCCCTGCCGGCACTGCTGGCCGCCGAGAAGGGCGTGGTGGTCAACTTCAGCTCGACGTCGGCTTCGTTCGCCCACCCGTACATGGCGGCGTACAGCGCGAGCAAGGGCGGGATCCAGGCGTTCACGCATTCCCTGGCCCTGGAGTACGGCAAGCAGGGCCTGCGCGCGGTGAGCATCGCCCCGGGCAGCGTGAAGAGCGGCATCACGGACTCGGCGGCGAGCTGGCTGCCCCAGGACATCGACTTCACGCTGTTCGGCCGGCTGCTGCCGATCCTGCCGACGGGGCTGACGACGGAGGTCGGCAACGCGGTGGCCCGCCCGGAGGCGGTCGCGGGAGTGGTGGCGATGCTGGCTTCGGACGACGGCGAGTTCATCACGGGCACGGAGATCCGCGTGGACGGCGGAACCCACACCTAGCCCCGCGGGGCGTAACGCGGGTCGCCGTACCTCCGACTCCCGGCATACCCGTGGGAACGGTCACGGGATTCGCCGTGAGGTACGCCGATGACGCCAGCGCCGCCCCACCCGAGGCTTGCGTCGACGCAGCTTCGCGACGGCGGTCGCGGCCCCGAAAGCCGCTGTCGTGCACTGGAGAACCTGCAACGCGAAATCGAAGTAGGGCGTCACCGTCGGGCTCCGTTCGTCGGAAGCTGGGGTGCGGCCACTTTTGCGCACCGAAGCCGCCAATCCGTCGAACGGCGATACCCCGCCGGAAAACCGCAGATCAGCGCACGCGCACAGGGACTATCGCCGCGATATCGCCCGGGAGGCGACGATGCCTGAAGGCGACGCTTGGGCCGAGATCATGCGCAATCTGGGCTCGGATCTGCACGAGTTGCGGGTATCCGCCCACCTGACCCAGGAAGAAGTCGCCCAGCGCATGGGCGGACGACAGCAGAGCTGGGTGTCGGAGGTCGAGAAGGGAAACAGACGCGGCCGGCCGATCAGCTGGGAAGACGTGTCGAGCTGGCTCGAAGCCTGCGGCGTCGGCGCCGGTCTCCTCGAGGACTGGCGAGTCCGCTACACGCCGATCGAATGGGCTTTGGATCTGCGTCGCCGCCGGGGTACCGGACCCAAACGCCGAGACGGTCGAGAGCCTCCGGCCCTCCCCTCGGAAACCATCAGGATCACGGAGGCGATCCGGCAGTTCAAGGCGGTGTTCTTCGAAGAGCTCGACGCGGCCAGGGAGCAGGCACGTCAGCTGAAGAGCCGCGAGGAGCAGCTGACCTCCCAGCTGACCGAAACCACCGGCAAGATGGACGACCTCAAGCTGCAATGCCACCAGGCCGAGCAGCAGATCACCACGGACGGCCAAAAGGAGCAGCACCTGCGCGACCGGATCCGCGGGCTCAGACAGCAACTGCGGGCGGACGACGAGACCATTCACCTCCTGGAGAAAGAGATCCGCTTCACGCGCGAACAACGCCGCATCGCCGAGCAGACGACACTGCGGATGAGCAAGCGGACCGCTGAAGTCGCTCTGCGCTCCCGGACCGCCTCCGATCTTCTGACGGTGCTGTTCGAAGCCACCTGGGCGAATCGGCACGACGAGCGTGCGGGTGGGGAGGCCCCCGACGACCCGCCCCGCGTCCACGAGGAGAGGAAGACCACCCTCGCCGGGATCCCGAAGCCGGCACCCCTGACCACCACCTGGCCGAGCGAGGTGGGACGTTCCAGGACGCTGATCTCGACGCTGTCGATCATCGCGGTGGCCGTCCTGCTCGCCATCAGCCTCCTCGCGCTGGTCTTCTGACCCCGCCTAGGCCTGTATCGAAGTGGGTCGTAGCCACTCGTTGATCGCGGCGACGTGGACGGTGGCTTCGTAGCGGACAGCAACCTTGTCATAGCGAGTGGCCACCCCACGGTGGCGTTTGAGCCGGTTGATCCCGCACTCCACCGCATGACACTGCTTGTAGATCTCGGGGTCGCAGGCCGGTGGCCGACCGCCCTTCGACCCCTTGGCCTTGCGATGCGCATCCTGATCAGCCTTGCTCGGAATCGTCGCCTTGATCCCGCGACCGCGCAGGTGCGCCCGGTTGGCCTTCGAGGTGTAAGCCTTGTCGGCAAGGACCCGATCAGGACGCGTCCGCGGCCGGCCACCGCCCGGTCGCGGCACCCGGATCCCGGCCAGAACCGGGATGAACTGCGGGCTGTCGCCACACTGCCCGGCGGTCAGCACGATCGACAACGGCTTCTGCCCCTGCTCACATCCCAGAAGCACTTTTGTGGTCCACCCGCCTCGCGACCGCCCCAACGCATGATCCTCCGGCTCGACAGTGACCCCGCCCGGCGGCTCGGCCTGCAGATCCCCCTTTTCCGCGCACCCGCCGCATGCTGATGCGCCCGCGCGATCGTGGAATCCACGCTGACATCCCACGTGATCCGACCAGCCGCCTCGGCCCAGTCCTGCAACGCGGTCAGAATCCGCTGCCAGACACCAGCCCGTTGCCAGCGCCGGAACAACCCATAACCAGCCGACCAGGACCCATAACCCTCGGGCATGTCCCGCCACGGTGCGCCGGTGCGCACCCGCCATCGGATCCCCTCGATCAGCTGCCGTCTGCTCCACAACGGCGGTCGACCCGGCCGCGACGGCGCGGGCAACAACAGCTCCAGCGCCGCCCACTGCTCGTCGGTCAGGTCGAACCGCCTCGTCACCGCTAGGGTGTCCACGAGGTGGCCGCGGCGTACCTCGCCGAAAGCGCCCGGAGGCGCTCCGCCAGCTCAGGGGGTGACTCCACCTCGAACGGCACGTCCAGCATCCCCACCACGAACGCCACGACGTCCCACGACTCCGAGGCCAGCTCCCACCGGCACGTCCGCTCGTCGATCGGCGTCAGCTCCCCCTCCACCCGCCCCGCCAGCTCCGACGCCGGCGCGTGGACCTTCAGCCGCGCGCGCAACGGCCACATCTCCCGGCCCATCGTGCGCTTCAGGTACGCCGTCAGGTCGCCGTCCGGCGGTTCGCGGTGGCCGAAGCGAGGTCCGTTGGGCGTGCGAAGAGCCAGCCGGTCCGTGCGGAACGTCCGCCAGTCCGCGCGGTCGGTGTCCCAGCCGACCAGGTACCAGCGGCGGCCCCACGAGACCAGGCGGTGCGGCTCCACCGTGCGGCGGGACTCGCGGCCGTCGTGGCTCACGTAGTCGAAGCGCAGCGTCTCCGCCGCGCGGATCGCCGACGAGACCGCCGTCAGGACCTCCGCCGCCACCGCCGGGCCGCGGGCCGGGAGGGCCAGCACGCTCGCTTCCAGTGCGGCCACGCGGTGGCGCAGCCGGGACGGCAGGACCTGCTCGACCTTCGTCAGCGCCCGCAGCGACACCTCTTCCAGCCCCGAGACGCCGCCCGCGTGCAGGCCGACCACCACCGCGACCGCTTCGTCGTCGTCGAGCAGCAGGGGTGGCAGTTCCGCGCCGGCGCCCAGGCGGTAGCCGCCGATCGGGCCCAGCGCCGCGTGGACCGGGTAGCCCAGTTCGCGCAGGCGGCCGACGTCGCGGCGGATCGTCCGGGTCGTCACGCCGAGGCGTTCGGCCAGGTCGGTGCCGGACCAGTCGCGGTGCATCTGGAGCAGCGACAGCAACCGCAGCAGGCGGCCGGGGGTTTCGCGCATGGTGCGAAGTGTGCCCGATGATGAGGACCGTTCCTGTCCTACACGGACGAGAAGGTGCGCTCATGGATCCCTTCCGCATCGACGTCCCGCAGGCCGGCCTCGACGAGCTGCACCACCGCCTCGCCCGCACCCGCTGGCCGGGCGAGCTGCCCGGCGCCGGCTGGGCGTACGGCGTCAGCGAACCCCACCTGCGCGAGCTCGCCGAGTACTGGCGCACCGGCTTCGACTGGCGGGCGCAGGAAGCGCGGCTCAACGCGTTCCCGCAGTTCACGACCACGATCGACGGCCAGCGCGTGCACTTCCTCCACGTCCGCTCGCCCGAGCCCGGCGCGACGCCGCTGATCATGACCCACGGCTGGCCGAGCACCGTCGCGGACTTCCTCGACGTCCTCGGTCCGCTCACCGACCCGCGGGCCCACGGCGGCGACCCGGCGGACGCGTTCCACGTCGTCGCGCCTTCGGTCCCCGGGTTCGCGTTCTCCGGCCCGACCGGCGAGCCGGGCTGGAACACGCGCCGGACGGCGCGGGCGTGGGCCGAGCTGATGCGGCGGCTCGGCTACGAGCGCTACGGCGCCCAGGGCGGCGACTTCGGCAGCATCGTCTCGCCCGAGCTGGGCCGGGTCGCGCCGGAGTCGGTGATCGGGGTGCACGTCAACGCCGTCGCGAACGCCGGGGTGCCGACCGCGCCGGGCGACCTCGAGCGACTGTCCGAAGAGGACCGGAAGCGGGCGCGGGAGAACGAAGCCTGGTGGTACGCCCACTCGGGGTACGCCACGCAGATGGCCACCCGCCCGCAGACGCTGGCCTACGCGTTGAACGACTCCCCCGCCGGGCAGCTCGCGTGGAACCTGGAGTGGTTCGTGGACTGGGACCCGGCCGCCACGCGGCAGGCGCCGGTCTCCCGGGACGCGATCCTGACCGACGTGACGATCTTCTGGCTCACCGGCACCGCGGGCTCGGCGGCGCGCCTCTACCTGGAGGCGGCCCAGGACGGCTGGGGCGAGCGCCCGCCACCGTCCGGCGTCCCGACGGCGGTCGCGAACTTCCGCGGCGACCACGCGCTGCGGGGCCTGGCCGAGCTGTCCAACACGGTGACGCGGTGGACGGAGTACGACGACGGCGGGCACTTCGCGTCCCTGCAGGCGCCGGACGTGCTGGTGCGCGACATCCGGGAGTTCTTCCGCGACCTCGGCCTCCGGTCCTGACGGTCGCGGGCCCGCTCAGCCGGCCAGGGGCGCCTTCCGCTCCTGGCCGGCCATCACCCTGGCGTTCAGCACCACCGCGCCCAGCAACGGGAGCAGCCCGGCCAGCGTCCACGTGAGGCTGGTGGCTTCCGCGAACCACCCGATGAGCGCCGGGCCGATCAGGCCGCCCGCGTAGGTGAACGTGGTGAACCGGGACAGGAACGTCGCCGCCCCTGCGCCCGCGCCGCCGGCGTGGCCGACCGCGCTGAAGATCAGGGGCAGCAGGACCGAGCCGCCGAGGCCCAGCAGCGCGAATCCCGCGATGCCGGCCACCCACGACGGGCTCAGCACGACGACGGCGAGCCCGACCGCCGCGATGACGCCGCCGACGCGGAACAGCGCCGGTGCGCCGTGGCGTTCGGTCAGCCGGTCGCCGACGAGCCGGCCCGCGGCTTGGCAGGCGGAGAACGCCGTGAAGCCCAGTGCCGCCGCGGCGAGGGTGGCGCCGCGGGCGTCGTGCAGGAAGACGCCGCTCCAGCTGATCACCATGGCTTCGAGGATCATCGCGGTGAACCCCATCGCCCCGAACACGCACACCCGCCGGGTCCAGCCGGATCGCCAGCTCGCCCGCTTTGTGCCGCCACCACCGGTCTCCTCGACGCGGTCGGCCGACGGCGGCAGCAGTCCGGCCGTGGCCGCCAGGCCGGCGACGACGAGCACGGCGCCGACCCACAGGTAGTGCTCGGCGGCCGAGCTGCCCGCCCGGGTGAACCCGGCGCCCACCAGCGACGCGGCGACGGCACTGATGCTCCAGGCCGCGTGGCAGCTGCTCATCACCGACCGGCCGCTCTCCCGTTCCACCACGACCGCGTGCGCGTTCATGGCGACGTCGAGCGTGCCGTGCATCATGCCGAGCAGCAGCACCGCGCCGCCGAGCTGGACGGCGTCGCCCGCGAGACCGATCCCGGCCAGCAGGAACGGCGACACGACCACGGCCAGCCGGATCACGCGGGCGCTGCCGAACCGGCCCACCAGCGGGCCGGCGAACTGCATGGTGAGCAGCGCCGCCAGGCCGAACAACGTCAGGATGGCGCCGAGCGTGCCGTCACTGAGCCCGAGGTCGAGCTTCAGCGACGGCACGCGGCTGACGAAGGTGGAGAACACCGTGCCGTTGACGAAGAACACGGCGAGCACGGCCCACCGGGCCCGAGCCACGGCGACGGTGCCGCTCCGCTCGGCGACCTGCTCAGTCATGCTCGGCGCCGAAGCCGGCCGGGACGACGACTTCCCGCCCGATGCGGCGGGCTTCGGTCAGCAGCTCGTCCTGCCACCGCTCCCACAGGCCGGCGAACCGGGACGTGACGATCACCGTGTCCACGGACTGGTCGGCCAGCGGCGTGCGCAGGCCCATGGTGTGGTGCCCGACGTGCCCGCCCGCCGCGGCCGCCCGCGCCACCAGTTCGGCGTCGAAGTCCAGCAGGATCGCGGGCGGGACGGCCGCCGGGATTTCCCCGCCGGAGCCGAGGATCGCGATCTTCGCGCCCGCGGGGACGCGCCGTACGGCCGCGGTCAGCTCGGCCGCCACGTCCGTGTCGCGCGCCTGCTCCTGCCACGCCAGCAGGGCGCGGTAGTCCTCTTCGTAGCTCCAGAAGAGGTGCCGGATGGCAAGCGCCAGGCCGATCTCGATGGCGGGCTCGCGGTGCTTGGCCAGGAAGTGGAGCATGTTCCGGGCGAGCTGCTCCCACAGGTCGAACTGCTCCCGGTCGTGCGGCAGGTCGACCACCCAGGCGTCCTCGGCGACGGTGAACCGCACGCCGTGGCGGGACAGCCGGAACGCGAGCTCGGTGTCCTCCGCGCCCCAGCCGTGGAACTCCTCGTCGAAGCCCCCGACGGCCCAGAAGTCGTCCGTGCGGACCGAGCAGTTGATGGTGAAGAAGAGCCGCCAGGGCAGGTGGTCCAGACCGGAGACGATGTCGGCCAGGTACGGGTGCCGGACGTCCTGGAACTCCGGGTCGTGGGCGTGGCGCGCGACCGTCTCTTCCGGACCCACCTGCGCCACGACGCCGGTGATCCAGGACATGTCCTTTTCCGGCTTGTACCCGTAGGCGTAGCCGATGACCGCCCGGCGCTCGGTTTCGTCGGCGTGGGCCGCGAGGTGGCGGAGCAGGAAGTCGGTGCCGAACAGCGGCCCGGTGTCCAGGAAGACCAGCAGCGGTGCGGCCGCCGACCGCGCCCCGGCGTTGCGCGCGGCGCCGGCGCGGAACCCGAGGTCCTCCTGGAAGTGGTACTTCACCCGCAGCCGGCCCGCGAAGGATTCGACGACTTCCTTCGTGGCGTCGGAGGAACCGTCGTCCGCGACGATCACCTCGAACTCGCCGGGCGGGAGCTGCTGGCGCGTCAGGTGCTCGAGAGTGGTGCGCAGCATCTCGCACCGGTTGTACGTGGGTATGACCACGGACACCCGCGGGCGATCCCCGTCCGAACTCATGGTCACCAACCTCTCAGTAGGGTCGAGCGAACATCACGGGGTACACGATTTCCGGGTCACCCCGGCTGCTCCCCCGGACGGGCGACCCCGAATGCGAGAGTGGCACCGCGGACGCGAGTAAGCGTCTTCAAGAATGCTCTTGTCTTCCACGTGGTAGAAATTGCCCTCCCGGGAGCGAGCGGGTCAGCCAGACCACCGTTCCACTGTCCTCAGTGGACACGTGGTGCCGCTCGAACCCGAGCTTGTCCAGCACGCGCAACGACGGGGCGTTCCCCTCGCCCACGGTCGCCCAGAGCCGGTTCCGCCCGGTCGCCGCCGCGGCTTCGAGCACCGCGGCGGCCGCCTCGGTCGCGTAGCCGCGCCCGTGCGCGCGGCGGAACAGCTCGTACGCGATTTCCGGCTCCTCGAGGGTGGAACGGCCGGTGATCAGCCCGCAGTAGCCGATGAAGTCGCCTTCGAGGCGACGTCGGATGGGCAGCAACGCGATCCCGGCCGGCTCCGCCAGCTTCGCGACGAGTACGCGGATGTCCTCGATCGCGGGCGTCCCCTTGCCGCGTTCGGCGTGCAGGGCGCGGAGGTCTTCGGCGTCCGAACCGGTCCACGGCCGCAGGAGCAGCCGCTCCGTCTCCAGGTGGGACGGCATCGGCTCGTACGTGACCACGTCAGATTTCGCGGCGGCGCCGCCGGTCGACCGCGCCGTCCAGGAGCGGGCGCAGTTCCGCCACCACCGTTTCCAGGGGCGCGACGTCGCGGTGGGCCCGGGCCAGGACGATCGCGCCCTCCAGGGTGCTGATCATCAGGACCGCCAGGGACGCGCTGCGGGCCGGCGGGACGCCCAGCTGCTCGAGGGCCGTGGCGACCGGGCGCTGCCAGCCGTCGAAGGCCTTGCCCACCGCGTCGCGCAGGGCGTCGCTGGTGGCCGCCGTGTCGGCGACCGTCGCGACGAGGGGGCAGCCCGCGTCGAAGCCGTCGCCGGTGAACTGGTCGCGCCACTGGCCCGCCATCGCCGCGAAGAGCTTGCCGGGGGTCGGGTCCTCGATCTTGGTGACCAGGCGCGCCACCCGCCGGGCGGCGTAGTCGCCCGCCCACGCGACGGCTTCGCCGATCAGCTGGTCCTTACCGCCCGGGAAGTAGTGCTGCAGGGACCCCCGCGGGGCTTCGGCGTGGACGGCCACGTCCCGCATGCCGGTCGCCCCGACACCGTGGATCCGCACCAGGTGCGCGGCGCTGAGCACCATCCGCTCGCGCGGCGTCCTCGTCATCGGCTGCCTCCTTCATGACGTCCGTCATGGTAGCCCAGGCGGGCACGACGAGCGTGAAGTCGCGCTCGCCCCGCTCGTACGTGGGCACCGGCCGGAAGCCCTGGCGCAGGAGCAGCGCTTCGGCGCCGGCGTTCCCGGCCTGGACGGTGGCCCGGACGGTCCACCCCGGCCAGCGCCCGGCCGTCCACAGCCACCGGCTCAGCGCGGTGCCGATCCCCTGCCGCTGCCAGGCGTCGGCGACCAGGATGCCGATTTCGCCGTCGCCCGGGGTTTCCGAGACGAAGTTGAGCAGGCCGGCGGGGGTGCCGGCCCGGAACGCGAGGAGCGCGACGCCGTCGGGCGGTCCCGCGAGCAGGAAGCGCTGGTAGCGCCGGAAGACCTCGGCCGGCTCGGCGGGGCCTCCCATGCCGAAGCGGCGCCGGAGACCGGCGGGCGAGCAGGCCGCGACCAGCGCGCCGACGCACTCGCGATCGGCCTCGCCCGCTTCGCGGATCTCTATGACGGTGGTCATAGTGCCATGAGAGCACACCGTGCCGGCCGACACACTATGACCGGTGTCATAGCCCGGCCCGGACCGCGCGGTTCACCGGAACGGCCCCCGGGTACGTTGCCGTGGCCGCGCTCCCCCACCGCGAAAGGCGCCTTCGATGCAGCTCTACGCCGAACGGCCGATCCGCCGCACCGCCCAGCTCGTCAGCGACCTGCTCGCCCTGCTGCTCGTCGTCTTCGCGGTGTGGCTGGCGACTTCGGTGTACGACCAGGTGATGAAGCTGCGCGCCCCGGGCGACGGCCTCGTGAACGCGGGCACGGGCCTGCGCGGCACGTTCGACGGCGCCGCGAACTCCGCCGGCGGCATCCCCCTGGTCGGCGACGCGCTGGCGAACGCACTGCACGGCGGCTCGAACGTCGGCAACCAGCTCGCCGACGCGGGCCGCTGGCAGATCGAAGGCGTGGCGGACCTGGCGTGGTGGCTGGCCGCGATCATCGTCGTGCTGCCGGTGCTGACGCTCCTCGTGACCTGGCTCCCGCTGCGCTGGCACTTCGCCCGCCGCGCGACGGCCGCCGCACAGCTGCGGGCGCTCGGGGACGAAGGGCTCGACCTGCTCGCCCTGCGGGCACTGGTGACGCAACCGTTGCGGCGCCTGGCTTCCGGGACCGCGCCGGCCACCGGCTGGCGGGAGCGGGACCGCGACGTCATCGAGGAACTCGCCGGCCGCGAACTGGCCCGGCACGGCCTCGCTCCCTGAGGCCGGGCCGGGCCGGGTCAGCGCGGGCCCTGCCGGCGGCCGACCGAGCGGCCGATGAAGAAGCCCAGGAGCAGGCCGACGACCAGGCCGATCGCGACGAAGAAGATCACCGTGGCCGCGGCGATCTTGCCGACCGTGCCGAGGAACCCCTTGGCCTCGAACTCCCCGACCGTCGCCAGCGTCTGCGCGAGAACGTAGTGCGTCATGATCTCCAGGGTGGCACCGTTCGCCGCCCCGCGCACGGGGAGAGGTCCCCCCACGGCGGCTCAGGACGCCGGTGGGGGGACCTCCGTTCTCCGTCGGCCGAACGGGCGATGGCTCAGCCGACGGAGGGGCCCATCCCGAGGGACTGCGGGGTGCTCGCGTCGGGCGACGGCTGGTGCAGGCCCCCGTCCAGCGGGCCGAACTCGGTCATCAACGCCGCGCTGCCGCCCCACGGCGTCTGTTCCTCCGCGATCAGCGAGTTCGTCGTCAGCAGCAGCCCCGCCACCGAAGCGCCGTTCTGCACCGCCGAGCGGCACACCCGCAGCGGGTCCACGACGCCCATCGCGATCATGTCGCCGTACCGGTCGTGCAGGGCGTCGAAGCCTTCGTCGTCGCCCAGTTCCCTGGTGCGCGCCACGATCTCGTGGGCCGGGTGGCCCGCGTTGTGCGCGATCAGGTACGCCGGTTCCGCCAGCGCCCGCCGGACGATCTCCACGCCGATCGCCTGGTCGCCTTCGAGACCGAGGCCCTCCAGGGCCTTCTCCGCGTGCAGCAGCGCCGCTCCCCCGCCGGCCACGATGCCCTCGGCCATCGCCGCCCGGGTGGCCGACAGGGCGTCCTCGACGCGGTGCTGCAGCTCCTTGAGCTCCGCCGGGGTCGCCGCGCCGACGTGGACCACCGCGACCTTGCCGGTCAGGGCGCCGATGCGCTCGGTCAGGACGTCCTCGTCGACACCGAACTGGGCGCGTTCCAGCTCCGCCCGCAGCTGGCCGACCCGGAAGTCCACCGCGGCCGCCGACCCCGCGCCGCCCACGATCGTCGTGCGGTTCTCCGTGACGCGGACCTGCTTCGCCCGGCCGAGGTGCTCCAGGGTCATCGTTTCCATCGAGAACCCGGACTGTCGCGAAAGGACCGCGCCGCCGACGATCGCGGCCAGGTCCTCCAGCTTGTGCAGCCGCCGGTCGCCGAAGCCCGGTGCGCGGATCGCGACCGACTGGAACGTGCCGTTCATGTGGTTGTGCACCAGCATGGACAACGCCGTGCCTTCGACCGTCTCCCCGATCACCACCAGCGGCCGCGGCGCGCGCATCACCTTGTCCAGCAACGGCATCAGCTGCTGCACCTTGGTGATCTTCTCCGCGCACATCAGGATGTACGGGTCGTCGAGCACCGCCTCCAGCCGGCCCGGGTCGGTGACCAGGTAGGGCGAGAGGTAGCCGTTGTCGAACTCGAACCCTTCGACGAAGTCGACGCCCATCCCGATCGACGGCGACTCCTCGACCGTCACCACCCCGCCGTCGCCGACGGTGTGCAGCGCCTTGGCGATCACCGCGCCGACGGCGTCGTCGTCGTTGGCCGAGATCGCCGCCACCCGCGCGTAGTCCGCTTCGGACACCACCGGGTGCGCCTGCTTCTCCAGGTGCGTCACCAGCAGGCCGACGGCGTGGTCGATGCCGCGCTTGACGAGCACCGGGTTGCCGCCGCCGGAGATCGCCCGCATGCCTTCGTGGACGATCGCCTGGGCGAGCACGGTGGCCGTGGTGGTGCCGTCGCCGACGACGTCGTTGGTCTTGATCGCCGCTTCCTTGACCAGCTGCGCGCCCATGTTCTCGAACTGGTTCTTCAGGTGGATCTCGCGCGCGATGGTGACTCCGTCGTTGGTGACCACCGGCGAGCCGGTGATCTTCTCGATGATCACGTTGCGGCCCTTGGGACCCAACGTGGACTTGACCGCTTCGGCCAGCTTGTCCACACCCGCCAGCAGCAGGTCGCGGGCGTCCGAGCCGAACCGCAGTTCCTTCGCCATGTGCCTGCTCCTAGGGGGTGAGGATCGCGCGGCCGCGCACGCGGCCGGCGTCGAGGTCGGCCAGCGCGTCGAGAGCCGCGTCCAGCGGGTACTTCCTGGTGTGCAACGTGACCTTCCCGGCCTGGGCCAGCACCATCAGCTCCACCAGGTCATTGTAGGTGCCGACCAGGTTGCCGACGACGTTGCGCTCGGTCGAGATGATGTCGATCGTCGGGACGTCGATGTTGCTGCCGTAGCCGATGACGAAGTGCGACCCGGCGCGCCGCGTCATCGCGAACGCGTCCTGCTGGGCACCCTGCTCGGCGACGAAGTCGAGCACGACCTCGGCACCGTTGCCACCGGTCAGGTCGAGCACCGCGTCGACCTGCTTCCCGTCGGCCAGCACGGTTTCGTCGGCACCCAGCGTCGAGGCCAGCTCGAGGGCGTCGGCGTTGCGGTCCACCACGACCACGCGGGTCGCGGTGAGCGCCTTGAGCGACTGGATGCCGATGTGCCCGAGGCCCCCGGCGCCGTTGACGACGCAGGTGGTGCCCGGGTACAGCAGCGGCACGGACTTGCGCACCGCGTGGTAGGCGGTGATGCCCGCGTCGGCCAGCGCGGCGACGTCTTCCGGCTGCGTCGAGGGGTCGAGCTTGATGCACGCCCGCGCCGACGTCAGCAGGTACTCCGCCATCCCGCCGTCGGAGTCGATGCCCGGGAAGCTCCCGTTGGGACAGTGCATGTCGTCGCCCGCGCGGCAGGCGTGGCACAGCCCGCACGTCGGGGTCGGGTGCAGGATGACCGTGTCGCCGACCTCGACATTGGACACCGCCGGCCCCACCTCGTGCACCCAGCCCGCGTTCTCGTGGCCGATCGTGTACGGCAGCGCGACGCCGGACTTCTGGGCCCACTGCTCCTCGATGATGTGCAGGTCGGTGCGGCACACGCCGGCGCCGCCGATCTTGACCACGACGTCGAAGGGTCCGGTGGCGCGCGGCTCCGGGACGTCTTCGATCACCGGGTGCTGGTGGTACTTCCGCAGCCGCACGGCCTTCATCCCGTGCCCTCCTCTTCGCTGGTCAGGGAGTACCGCGCGCGCAACATGCCGCGGCACACCCCGGAATTGGCCTCCATGCTCGTGCGGGTCAGCCGCGCGATGGCCAGGTGACGCTTCGCGTCGGCGGGGGCGACCGCCGCACCCGTGGCCGGGTCGAGCAGCAGCGGGTCGTCGTCGGCGGCGGGCAGGCCCAGCTCACGGCGGCGGGCGCGCAACCGGTCGAGGTCCGGCCCCGGCGGGACTTCGCCCAACGTCAGCGCGGTCGGGTCTCGCCCGGACAGGGTCCGGCAGACGCGGTCGGTGCCGGCGAGCACGGCCTTGCGGACGAAGTCGTACCGGAGCGTGTCGAGCTCGTCGACGGCCTCGCCCTCGAACGACGCGACGAACCCCTGCCGCGCCGCCACCCCGCGGTTGATGACGTCGGCGGCGAAGTGGTCGTCGAGCCGGATGTCGAGCCCGGCCAGGCCCGGTACCCCGGCCACGGCGTCGTAGGCGTCCGCCACCATCAGGAACGCGAAGTTGGGCGCGCAGAAGTAGGTCGGCAGCCGCAGCCGGATGACGGCGCGGCCCTCGTCGTCCACCTCGCAGCGGGCGACGAAGCCGAGGTCGGTGAGGGGTTCGTCCAGCTCGGGATCGCGGACGGTGCCCAGCGCCGCCCACACGGCGGCGCGGGCACCGAGCACCAGGGTGGTCATGAGTTCGGCACGCCGACCGGCTCGACGGACTCCGGGTCCTTGAGCCGCAGTTCCGCGGGCACGTCGATGTCGTAGAGCCGCGCGGCGTTCAGCCCGAGGATCTTCTTCTTCTGGTCGACGGTCAGCGGCGGGAAGTCCGACAGGTCGTCGTCACCGGGCATGGTCCAGTCGACGAAGCCCTCGACCTGCCACTTCGGTTCCCAGATCGCGTAGTCCGCGCCGAAGACCAGCTTGTCCTCGCCGAGCCAGAACATCAGCTCGCCCATGACCTTCGCGAAGAACTTGGGCCGGGCGTGCATCAGGCCGCCGACGACCACGGCCAGCCCCGCGTAGACGTTGCGCTCCTGCGTGGCCATGAAGCAGAAGTCCTCGATGCGCGGCAGGCCGACGTGCTCGACGATGAAGTTGAGACCCTGGAAGTCCGTCGCCACGTGGTCCACATCGGACACGTCGAACGCGTCCTTGTCCAGCGGCCAGATCGTCGGTCCCTTGTGGATGTGGACGTTCTTGACGCCGAGCTCCTCGCACTTTTCGAGGTAGCGCGCGGCTTCCGGGTCCTTCAGGCTCCAGCCGCGGGAGTCCCCGCGCCACTCGGCCGTGTAGAGCTTGACGCCCTTGCAGCCGTAGCGCTTGACGCGCTCGGAGAACGCCTTCAGCCCCTCGTCGCCTTCACGCGGGTCGAAGGTCGTGTTGACGAGGAACTTCCCGGGGTGCTTTTCGGCCAGCGCCGCGTCGGCCTCGGTCGTGTTGAAGCCGTTCTTGTACCACTGCCGCAGGTTCGTCGGCTGGAAGATGGCGGTGTCGACGTGCCCGGCCTCGAACAGGTCGTGCATCATCAGTTCTTCGGAGTACTTCTGGAAGCGGTCGATCGGCCAGTGCGTCTCCTTCGGGCCGAGGCCCTGGTAGGCGTGGAAGCACTCGATCCAGCCCTTGGCGTATTCCTCCTGCCCCTTGACCCAGTTGTCCGGGCTCGCGTCCCAGAAGTGGGTGTGGGCGTCCACCACGAAGTACTTTTCGCCGTCTTTTTCGTACATGGTTGATCCTCCTGAGCGGATCGAGTGCTGCTGTGACAGCCGAGGCTTCGCCTCGGGCCGGGGGCTCCGCCACCCGGAGCCCCCTAAGACCTTCGATGCTGGTTACTTGATGACCTTCAGATCGAAATCGAGGTACTCGGCCGCGTCCTCGGGGTTGGCGAACATGATCGTGCGGTCGTCCTCGTGGATCATCCGCCCGTAGTGCGTGGACATGCTTTCCTCGAACTCGGCCGCGTTGAACCAGCCCTCTTCCTCGCCGGCGGCCTCGTCGACCTCGGCGTAGACCAGGTCCGTCCGGCCCTTCGCGTCGACGCGGATCATCGAGGGCAGCGGGGTCACGGTCACGTTGTCCTTCGTGCTCATGACCTCGGCGATGATCGCGCCGACCTGGTTGTTCATCAGGGTGAAGCCACACATGTTCGACGCGGTGTTGTCGGCCTTGAACGGGCTTTCCGCCGTCTTGAAGATGGTCACTGGCCCAGCTCCTCCGGTGCTTTGAGGCCCAATTCGGACAGGATTCCGGCGAACCGGCTCTTCACGCGGTCGAGGCCGTCCTCGAACCGGATCGGCTTGGCGTCGGGCTGCGACCACAGCGGCTGCAGCGCGCGGGCCGCCGCGATGCAGCGCGGCACCCAGTCCTCGAGCCACTTCTGCAGCAGCGCCTTGTTGTGGTCGGCGAACTCCTTGTCGTTGACCAGCAGGTGGAACATCGGCTTCGTGTAGCGGAGGTCGCGTTCGGAGAAGTCGAACTCCTCGGCGCCGATCAGTGTCGGGGTGACGAAGTCGCCGTTGGCCGGCGCGGCCTGCTGCACCAGGTTGCTGCGGAACAGCTCGCCGACGAGGGGCTCGAAGACGACGTTCGCGGCGAAGATCGCCTCGCACCAGTCCCAGATCCCGGTCAGCTGCTCGGCGCAGTCCCGCACGCCCTGCCACGCCGGGTCCTCGTTCCAGGTCGCCAGGTGAGCGGTGCCGTCGAAGCCCTCGACCTCTTCGGTGAGGGTCAGGTTGTACAGCGCCAGGTCCTGCGCCGCGCGGATCCGGTGCATGCTGTTCACCGAGATCGCGTTGTTGTGCATGTTGGTCGGCGCGCGGCGGTTGGCGTTGGCGAACAAGTAGAGGCCGAGACCGTGGTCGACGTGCATCCACGCGCCGACGTGCTTGGCGACGAACTCGACCCAGTTGCGGTTCCACTGCTCGAACGCCTTGGCCTGGCGCGCGGCGTCGATGTTCTGGTTGAGCTGGCGCACGACGTTGGCGTTGTAGCGGTAGAGGGTGAGCTCCCACTCCTCGTTCGGGTCGCGGAACTCGTGCCAGCCGTGGGCCGGCCAGTCGTAGCCCTTGCCGCCGGAGCCCGGGCCGCGTTCGGGCAGCGGCCGGTCCGAACCCCACGCCTTCAGCGCGGTCCACTCGAGCGGGTAGCCGCCCTTGCCGTCGGCGAAGGCGTAGAGCCAGCCCTGGGACAGGTAGTGCCGCGGGTCGGGCTGGACCTCGACGGTGACGTCTTCGTAGTGGCTCTGCTTGCGCTTGGCCGGGGTGAAGTAGTTGTACTGGCGGGCGGTGGAGTCCGGGAAGACCTTCGCGCCCGCTTCGGCGTCGGTGAACGCCGGCTTCGGCACGCTGCGTTCGGAGGTGGCTGTCATGGGTTCCTTACCCTTCGCCCGTGGTGGTGAACTTGTCGTAGAAGACGCGCTTGTCGGCGACGCCGAGCGCGGGCAGCAGTTCCAGTGCGGCTTCCACCATCGGCGGGGGCCCGCAGACGTAGGCGTCGGCTCCGGTGAGGTCGACGCCGGCCCGGCGCAGGACGTCGGTGACGAAGCCGGTCTCGCCGGTCCAGTCGTCGTCGCCCGGCTCGGAAAGCGCCGGTACGTAACGGAAGTCCGGCAGTTTCTCCTCCAGTTCCCGCAGCTCGGCCTCGAAGCAGAGGTCGTGGCGGCGGCGGGCGCCGTAGTAGAAGACCGCCTTCCGGTCGAGACCGCGCTCGGCCATGGACCGCAGCAGCGCCAGGATCGGCGCCATCCCGGCGCCGCCGCCGACGAAGACGAGGTCCTTGCCCGGGTTGTCCCGGAGGGTGAACACCCCGAACGGGCCGGTCACCCGGAGCCGGTCGCCGACCGCGACGTCGGCGTCGAGGAACCGGGAAAACAGCCCGTCGGGGTAGATCTTGATGACGAACTCCAGCAGCCCGTCGCGCGCCGAGGTGTTGGCCATCGAGAACGAGCGCGTCTCCTCGGTGCCCGGGACCGCGAAGTCCAGGTACTGGCCGGGGAAGAACTTCAGTTCCTCGGCCAGCCGCACCACCAGGTGCCGGAGGTCGTGCGTGACGTGCTCGTTCGCGACGACCTCGACGGTCGTCTCCTGGATCGGCAGCCCGGACTGGATCATCTCCTCGTCGTAGTTGAGCAGCTCGATCGTCAGGTCTTCGTAGGCGTGGGCCCGGCACAGCAGCGTGAAGCCTTCCTCCTTTTCGTAGTCGGGGAGCGCGAAGGTCGAGTACCGGTCGTGTTCGACGTCGTCGCCGTCGAGGATGAACGACTTGCACGCCGCGCACTGCCCTTCCTTGCAGCCGTGCATGAGCATGACGCCCTGCTCGGCCGCGGCGCGCAGGATCGTGGTGTCCTCGGCGACGTCGATCTCGATCCCCACCGGCTCGAACCGGACGCGGTGCTTTTCCGCCATCCCAGCCCCAATCCGGCACTTTCACGTGAAAGTGCCCACCTGGGGGCGGCACTTTCACGTGAAAGTGCCGCCCCGGTCGGTCGCGTCAGGCCGTCTGGGGCGCCGGGCGGCCGGCCGGGCCCTGGCGGTTGTAGTCGGCCACGAAGGCGGCGCGCTGCTCGTCGGTCATCTGGTTGAGCAGCACGTTCGGCGACTGCACCTCGGGCATCCGGCGCAGGTGGTCGAGCGTCCACATCTTCTTGGGGTCGAGGTCGAGGTGCGGCTGCGCGACCATGGTCTTGCCGTCGTCGCGCACGAAGCCCATGTCGGAGACGACGTCGGCCCAGTTCCAGCCGTGGTAGAGCGTCTCCCACTCGCGGGCGCCGACCAGCTGGCCCATGTTCGGGGTGTTGCGGCCCTGGTAGGTGGGCCGGAACGCCTCGGCGTCGGTCCAGCGGCACGTCTCCGAGCAGTACGTGCGGTGCTGCCCGTCGACCTCGTCGACGACCATGTCCTCACGGATGAGGCACGGCACCATGCAGGTCCAGCAGCGGTGCGGGTACACGTAGTCGACGTCTTCGGCGACGATCGGGTGGTGCCCGTTCGGCGTCGCGAGGCGGCTGTAGTTCTCCCACCACTTGCCGTACTTGTCGTACCAGCCCGGGTACTTGTACTCGAACCACTCGAAGTCCTCGTCGGTCATCGGGTCGATGCGCCAGTAGTTGGCGAGCCACCCGGTGGCGAAGAACTGCGCGACTTCGTGGACGTAGCCCTTGTTCCAGATCCGGTTCCACGCCTCTTCGATGAGGTCGTGCGGGATGACGAGCCCGTACTTCTCGAGCGGGACCAGGTACGAGCGGTAGTAGTCGTCGTAGATCCACCGGCGCCACATTTCCGCGTAGCTTTCGCGGTCCTTGCGGCGGTCCTTGGTGCCGTATTCGATGAACGTGCCGATCGCGGCGTCGACGACGGCGTGGTTGTTCCACCACGCGTAGCGCAGGTCGCGTTCGAGCAGCTGGTGGTTGCTTTCGTCGGACAGGGCCATCAGCAGGGTGGCGTAGCCGTTGCTGATGTGGCGGGATTCGTCGGACTGCACCGAGTGGAAGACGGTCGGCAGCAGGTAGTCGCCGTTGGCCGCGGCTTCGGCCGGCATCGCGACGAACAGGGTGTTCGTGAACGCGGTTTCGGCGACGATGGTCAGGTAGATGCTCGCCGCGGTGATGGCGTCACCGGTGATGAAGCCTTCGGCGAACTGGCGGCCGATGGTGCCGCAGTAGTCGTTCTGGAAGTTGCGCAGGCTCGAGTTGAAGCCCGCCGGGTCGATGTAGTTCTGCATGTACAGGCGCTTGAGGTTCTGCTGGATCGTCGAGTGGCGGACCTCGTCGATCATCTGGATCGCCTGCCCGTTGTGCAGTTCCGGGTTCGGGACCGTGCGGAACAGCAGCGGCATCGCCCGCGCGGCCGAGATCTCGGGCAGCGGGATGATGGAGAGGAACAGCTTCTGCCACTCCAGCCAGCGTTCCTGGACCTGGCGGAACATGTTGCCGCGGATCGCGCCGTCTTCGGCGCCGTAGACCCGGTGGTCCTTTTCCTCCTGCATCGGGAAGTACGAGCGGAGGACCTGCTTCAACGGGTCCTTCTTCTTGGCCTTCTGGAAGGTGTAGTCGGTGCCGTAGTGCGAAACCGGGGTGTGGTAGGCCGGTTCCCACGACAATTCCTGGATCTTCTGGTGGGCTTTCGCCACACTCTGGCGACTCATGGATCACTCCTTGTCTCCTGAGCTCGCCGCCCAGGGCGTCCTGCGTTCACCATTCAACGGGGCACTCGTGGGTGACGCGGGTCTCAATCTGAGACAGAACCGCTGCTCAGGGCGTTTCGCCGGCGCCGAGCACCTGGGCGCGCAGTGCGGCGAGCTCGTCGTGGACGCCGGCCTGCACGCGCGCGTCGCCCTCGACGGTCGGGACGATGCCGAGCGCGCGCAGCAGCGCGGCGGCGGGTTCTCCGGGGTGGCCTCGCCCGCCGAGGGTCGGGTGCAGGCCCGCCTCGGCCAGGTGGGTGAAGACCAGGTTGACGATCGTCCAGGGGTTGTACGTCTCGGCGGCCATGCCCCCATGGCACCGCCGCCCCGCCGGTGCGGAGCGTCTCAATTTGAGACACCGCCGGGCGCGGGAGGCGCTTAGGCTGGACGGGCGGCACAACGGGTGTGCCCGCACCCACGTGGGCCGCGGGAAGCTGGAGGTCACGTGGACGAGATCGCGCCCGGAACCCTGCTCGCCGACGACGAGCTCGCCCGCACCCGGGTGCGTTTCCTGACCGCCGAAGCGGTGCCGCCCGGCACCGTGCGGCAGACGATCCTCGCCTCGTGGCGGCGCTCGCGGGAGTTCCGCGTCGAGGCCGACCGGATCGACCCGCACTACCTCGGCGACCGCAACCTCGACATCCCGCTGATGCGCGGCGCGGAGCCGGTGCTGCACAAGCTCGGCGAGCAGTTCGACGGCCAGCCGATCAGCCTCATCCTCACCGACCCGGCCGGCGTCGTGCTCACCCAGCGGACCGGCGACGCCGACCTGCGGCGGCACCTCGAGCGCGTCGAGCTCGTGCCGGGGTTCAGCTACGGCGAGCAGTCGGTGGGGACCAACGGCATCGGCACCGCGCTGGAGGACGGCCGCGCGACCACGGTGTTCGGCCACGAGCACTACGCCGAGCACCTGGAGAACCTCGCGTGCGCGGGCGTGCCGATCCACCACCCGATCTCCGGCAAGAAGATCGGCGCGGTCGACCTCACCTGCTGGCACAAGGACGCGGGCGGCCTGCTCATCGCGCTGGCCCGCTCGACGGCCGAGCAGATCCGCCAGGCGCTGCTGCGCCACAGCGACCTGCGGGAGATGATCCTCTTCCAGGCCTACCTGCAGACGTGCCGCCGGTGGACGGGCATCGTGCTGGCGTTCAACGACGACATCGTGATGATGAACGACCGGGCCCGGCAGCTGCTCGACCCGGCCGACCAGTCGGTGCTGCTCGGCCACGCCACCGAAGCGCTGGCCGACGGGCGGCGGACCCCGGCGACGCTGTCGCTCTCCAGCGGCCTGCGGGTCCGGGTGTTCTGCCGCCGCGTCCCCGGCCAGCGCGAGACCGACACCGCGGGCGGCGTCCTGTCGGTGAAGCTGATCGAAGCGGAAGAGACCCTGGCCGCGGCGATGCCGATGGTGCCGATGTACCTGCCGGGCGTGGTCGGCTCGGCCCCGCTGTGGCTGCGCTGCGGGCACGAGCTCGACGCCGGCCACCAGCGCGGCGAGTGGGTCGCGCTCGAGGGCGAGGCGGGCACCGGGAAGCTGACCCTGGCGAAGGGCCTGCACCAGCGCCACCACCCGGCGGCCCGCCTGGTCGCCGTCGACGCGGCCGGCGCGCTGGACCCCGACGCCCTGCTGCGCGAGCACGCCGAAGCCCCGATCCGCACGCTGGTCGTCCGCCACGCCGACCGGCTGGCGGCCCCGGCGGCCAACGCGCTCGCGGCCGTCCTGCGCCGGCTGCGCGACGACCCCGCCGCGCCCTGGGTCGTCGTCACGCTGGTCCCCGAGGCCGAGACCGAGCCGGCGCTGGCCGAGCTGCTCAAGGCGTTCCCGCGGACGGTCCGGGTGCCGCCGCTGCGCCACCACGTCGAGGACCTGGCGGAGCTGGTGCCCCTCGTCCTGAGCAAGCTCGGCTACGGCGGGCGGCTCACCTGCTCGGCGGCGGCCCTGCACCTGCTGATGCGGGCGGAGTGGCCGGGCAACACCGGGCAGCTGTACGCGGTGCTGCGCAAGGTGGCCCAGCGCCGCCGCGCGGGCACGATCCGGCCCGGCGACCTCCCGGCGGAGTTCCACGCGGTCGCCCGCCGCCCGCTCAACCGGTTCGAGTCGATCGAGCGCGACGCGATCGTGCGGTGCCTGGAGGACGCGGACGGCAACAAGGTCCGGGCGGCGAAGCTGCTGGGCATCTCGCGGGCGACGATCTACCGCAAGATCCACGAGTACGGGATCGTGCCCCCGGCCCGCTGAGGGGTCACTTCGGCGGGTTCACCGCCTTGGCGACGTCGTCGATCGTCTTCGGGTCGACCAGGCCGGTGTCCTCCAGGACGGTCATGTGGTCGAGGACCGTCTGGTTCGCCTCGGTCGCGTGCCGCCGGATGACGTCGTTGCGCGTGCCCGCGCGGACCTCGGCGATGGTCGCGAAGATCTTGCCGTGGGACGCGCGCAGGAGGTTCGCGAACAGCTTGTCGAACTCGAGGCCCTGCGCGGCGGTGAGCCGGCGGACCCAGCCCTGCTGTTCGGCACTGGCCTGGTCCGGCAGCCGGACGCCGAGCATCTTCGCGTCCTCGCGCACCAGCTGGTCGAGGTGCGAATGGCCGTCCAGCAGGTGCAGGCCGGCGCGCTTGACCGCGTCGCTGCTCGCGTGGGTCTGCGCGAGCTCCCCCGCGGGCATCTCCCAGAGCCCGGCCTGGCGGACCTTGACCAGGAACGTCTTGTCGAGCTCGGTGACCGGCCCGGCGCCCGCGACGTCACCCGCGCCCTCGGCGGCGGACCCCCTCTGCATGCCGGGCATGTCGTGCCCGTACGCCGGGACCTGCGCCTGGGTCGAGCCGGGCGCGGTCTGGGCGCTCGCCTTGAACACCATGACCGAGCCCACGCCGACCACGGCCAGGGTGGCCACGACGACCAGGATGGTCCGGACCCTGACCTTGGCCGTCATGCCACGGTGATCCGGCATCCAGAAATCCATTGTGGACGCACGCCGAAGCGGACCGGGCGTCCCGGAGTCACCCATCTTGACCGATCCTCTTGCGGTTGGCAAGTATTGCTTCATGCAAACCCTCGAAGACGCCGCCTCGGGCGCCGGCCCGGACGTGGTGGCCCTGGACGGCCTCACCCTCGTCCTGGTCGGGATCGCGTGGGAGTGCGCGCACGCGGCACCGGCGGAAGTCTCGTTCCCGCAGACCCGGCTCCTGCTCATCCTCGACCGCCTCGGCCGGGTGCCGAGCTCGCGGCTGGCCGAGGCGATGGGCGTCAACGCCTCGTCGGTGACGCGGCTGGCCGACCGGCTGGAAGCCCTCGGCTACGTCGCCCGCGGGCGCGACGCGCGCAACCGCAGCGTCGTCACCCTGGAGGTCACCGAGACCGGGCACGCGCTGGTGGGCGAGATCCTCGCCCGGCGGCACGCGGCGCTGGGCGAGCTGCTGGACCGGCTGCCGCCCGCGCAGCGCAAGGCCGCGGCCACGGCGGCCCGGCGGCTGGTGCACGCGGCCGCGACCATCCCGGCGCTCGGCCCGGCCGCGCTGTGAGTGCCATGCTGGACGGCATGGCGACCCGCTGGACGTGCCCGCGCTGCGACCGCGAGTTCGCGCGCGCCGGCCAGGGGCACACCTGCGTCCCCGGCTGCACGGTCGAGGACACCTTCGCCGGGAAAGCGCCGTGGCAGCGCGAGGTCTACGACGCCGTCCTCGCGCACCTGCACACCCTCGGCGACGTCCACGAGGACGCCGTCAAGGTCGGGGTGTTCCTCAAACGCGACCGCAAGCTCGCCGAGCTGCGGCCGCGGTCCCAAGACGTCTTGGTGTACCTGTGGCTCCCGCACCCGGTGGAGACGGCGCGGATCGCACCGGCCCGCTGGGCGACCGGCCCCCGGGTGGGGCACCAGCTCAAGCTGCGCGAGGTGTCCGATGTGGACGACGCCGTGCGCGGCTGGCTGACGCTCGCCTACGAGACTTCCTGAGTGATCGGTCCGGGACGAGATGCCGCGCTGCCGACCCGAAGGACCGCGGCCCGGCTCGCTCGACCGGCTGCCTCCGCAAACTCCTTCTCGAGCGCTGATGTTCTCGACCGCTTCTGGCGAAGTGGTGGTCCGGCAGTGCAGCGGGGCGCTCGAGCAGTCCTTCAGACCGTCGATTCCGTCGTCGTGGCGGTGTTTCACCGGTCGAACACGGTGCGGCTGATGCGGTAGCAGCGGCAGGTCGCCGCGACGGCCAGGCGCCGGTTCGCGCGCCTGACCAGGTCTTTCTCGCTCCACACTCGTTCAGCCATGGGTCTGTCTTGATCAGGGTCCCGGACTGTCGACAACCTCTGTCAGTTCTCGAGCGCTAGGCGCGGCCCGGGGAGACCGGGGCCAGGAGCAGGCCGGTGACCGCGTCGATCAGCCCGGTCCCCGCGTCGTCCCAGCTCGCCCTCGGCGTTGCCGTGCCCTCGGCCAGCGCGCGTTCGCGCTCGGCCGTCATGTGGATCATCAGCTGGCGGGCCATGTCGCCGCGCTCGGCGCGGACCTCCGCGGGCAGGCCGTCCAGGCAGCGGTTCAGGCCCTCGACCGCGCGGGCCAGCGCCGGTGAGGACAGGGACTCCTCGGCGATGATCGCCCGCAGCGCCGGGTCGGTCATCACCTGGGCGCTGAACCGCGCGAACCACGTCGGCGAACCCAGTTCCCGCAGGTGGCTCGTGCTCGGACGGACCAGGCAGGCCACCCAGTCGCGCAGGTCGCCATCGCCGCCGACGGCCTCGACCAGCTCCTCGCGCAGCCGCTCCATGGGTTCCGCGTGCTTGCGGACGATCGCGCGGACCAGGTCGACCTTCGTGCCGAAGTGGTAGTTCACCGCCGCGTTGTTGCCCTGCCCGGCCGCCTCGCTGATGTGCCGGTTGGACACCACATGCACCCCGTGCTCGGCGAAGAGCCGCTCCGCCGTGACGAGGATGCTTTCCCGCGTCGCACTCGCGCGGTCCGCCTTCACGTTCATCCAGCCCACCCTGATCGTTCCCGGTCCCCACTTTACGGAGCCGCCTCCGCTGGCGAGAACCCGGCGGAGGGTGGCCGGACAGCCACTGGCCCGCGACGACGGCGGTTCCTAGCGTTTCCGGCGTGATCCAGTTCCTCGCGCCGATCGTGATCGGCCTCCTCTACGTCGTGCTCAACTCGTTCGTCCCCGACGCGCACCGGCGGCGGCTCAACGCCGTCGTGGTCGGCGGGGCGGGCGCCGCGTACCTCTCCGGCGGCGCGCTCGGGCCGTGGGAACTGGTGTTCTGCACCGTCATGACCTACGTCGCCTTCCGCGGGCTCGACTCGTGGACGTTCATCGGCGTCGGCTGGCTGCTGCACACCGGCTGGGACGTCGTGCACCACCTCAAGGGGCAGCCGATCCTGCCGTTCGCGCACGATTCGTCGTTCGGCTGCGCGCTCTGCGACCCGGTCATCGCGATCTGGTGCTTCACCGGCGGCCGCGCGGTCCTGGGTTCGCGCACCGCCACCACGGGTACTCCGGTGCCATGAGCACCGACGTCGAACGCGCAGCGCACGCCTTCTGCCCCCGGTGCCACCCGGAGCCCCGGCCCGGGGACGTGCTCACGGCGCTGTGCGGTGCCCGCCACCCCTACTACGGCCGCCGCGACCGGCCGGTGAACACCTGCCCCGCCTGCGTGGCGCTCGCCTCGGCGAACGTCTACGCGTGCGGCCACCCGGGCGCCTGAGCACAGGCACCCGGGGACGGCGGGCGCGAAAGGGGAAATCGGGAGTTCCGGAACCACCGGGCGAACCGACCACCTACGCTGACCGGCATGAAGAGGGTGGGGATCGCCACGGCGACCGCGGCGATCGCCGCGCTCGTGCTGGCGCTCGTCCTCGGTCTGCTGGGCGGTACACCGACCGGCGCCGGGGACAACGGGGACGGTTACCGGTTGTTCTGCGGGCCCGGACTGACGCCGGCCACGCCGGACCACAAGGCGAGCTGGCTCGGCGGCGTGGTGCTCGACTTCGGCCGCGGTACGCCGTGCCCGGATCCGCAGCCCTCGAGCGCCGCGGTGCTCTTCGAGTCCGTCGCCGGCGGGGACGGCGCGTTCAGCCTGGTCAAGCTGGGCTGGCTCTACGTGCTCCTGGTCTTCCTGGTCACGCTGCCGGCGGCGTGGGCGGTGCAGGCCCGCGGCACCCGGCGCCTGCTCTTCCTGCTTCCGCCGTTGCTGCCCCTGCTCGAGCCGTCCTTCGCGCGGCTGTTCATCTCGACCTTCGCCGAGCCCGCCGGGTTGTTCGGCGCGTACGCGCTGCTCTGCGGGCTGGCGGTGATCGCCGCGACCAAGGCCGAGGACGGCTTCGCGCGGCTGGCGGCGCTCGGCCTCGTCGCCGTCGGCGGGGTCGTGGGCGGGCTGGCGAAGATCGGCTTCCTGCCGCTGTTCGTGCTGGCCGTGCTGGTGTGCGCGGTGACCGCGGCCCGGCCGGGCCGGGGCCGCTGGTGGTCCGGCCGGATCGTCGGGCCGGTGCTCGCCGTCCTGCTCGTGCTGGAGCTCATCGCCCCGATCCGGGCCAACCTCGCCTGGCAGGACCGCAACTACGCCGACGTCAACGCGGTCAACGTGGTCTACACCCTCGGCCTGGTCGAGTTCCCGGGCTCGGCGGCCGGGCTCGGGCTGCCGGCGGAGGCGCAGCGGAGCGCGGGCCACGCGTACTACCCGGACGGCCCGGAAGCGCTGGCCGGCGCGGACGTGCTGCTGGAGAACCCGGCGCCGGTCAAGCACAAGGTCTGGGACCTGCTGCTGACGCACCCCGGCGCGCTGGCGTCCGCGATCGGCACCGGCCTGCAGGCCACCCTCGGGCGCAGCCTCCCGTACCTGCCGGACGAGCCGTGGACGGCGGCGACCCGGCCCCCGGACAACTCGGCCCCGGTCAGCGGCGACATGGGCGGCGACGCGACGACGTTCCAGGCGTGGCTCGACAGCATGGGCCTGTGGTGGTGGCCGGTCCTGCTCGTCCTGCTGGGCCTGGCCGCGACGGTGTTCGCGCTGCTGCGCCGCCGTCCCGCGACGACCCGCTACGGCGTCGTCGCGGGAGTGGCCGTGACGAGCGCGCTCGGCATCGTGACGATGTCGGTGGTCGGCGACGGCTACTTCGAGATCGCCAAGCACGTGTGGCTGGCGGCGTACCTGCTCGACGTCGCGGCGCTCGCGCTGTGCGTCGTGGCGGGGCCGGTGCTGGTCCGGCGAGGGAAGGCGTGGTGGGAGCGCCGCCGGGCCGCGGCCACCCCGCCACCGCCGTCGGCGCACGAACCGGAGCCGGCGCCGGTCAGCTGACGTCGTCCCGGAGTTCGCGCACCAGCACCGGCAGCGCCACCAGCAGCGCGATCCCGCGCACGGCGGCCGCCAGGAGGTAGGGCGCCCGCAGGCCCAGCGCGTGTGCGACCAGCCCGCCGGTCAGCGTGCCGGCGGGGATCAGGCCCCAGCCGAGCAGGCGGTACGCGCCGGTGACGCGGCCGAGCAGCGCGGGCGGCACGAGCCGCTGGCGGAGGCCGACGGCGACGATGTTCCAGAGCGTCGTGGCGAAGCCGTTCACGGCCAGGAACGCCCCCATCGGCACGGCGGCGGAGCTCAGGCCGATGCCGGCGAACGCGCCGACGTTGACGGTCAGCGCCGTCAGCAGCGCCGCCCGGGTTCCGATCGCGGCCACGACCCGCGCGTTGACCAGACCGCCGGCGACGCTGCCGAGCGCCGCGGCGGCGAGCAGCACGCCGTAGCCGCGCGCGCCGACGTGCACCACCTGCGTGGCGAGCAGCACCAGGACCGCGTTGGCGAGCTGGCCGCCGAAGGTGTTGATCCCCAGCAGGACGGCGAGGGTCCGCAGCAGCCGGTGCCGGCGGAGCCAGGTCAGCCCCTCGCTGACGCCGGAACGCCGTGCCTCGCCGCGGGCGCGCCGGGGCAGCGTGGCCACGACCGCGGCGGACACCGCGAACGAAACGGCGTCGAGCCCGAACGGCAGGGCCGCCGCGACGCCGAACAACGCGCTGCCCAGCGGTGGCCCGGCGAACTGCTGGGTGACGGTCGTGATCGCCTGCTGGCGGCCGTTCGCCCGCGGCAGCAACGGGCGGGCGATCAGATCCGGCAGGATCGCCTGCGCGGCGGTGCCGAACACGACGTCGCCGGCGCCGAGGCCGAACGCGAGGACGGCGAGCACCGGGACGCCGATGCGGCCGCCCGCCGCGAGCACGGCGATCGCGGCGGCCAGCGCGGCTTGGACCGCCTGCGCCCGCCACATCAGCGTCGCCCGGTCGCAGCGGTCGGCCAGCGCACCCGCGGGCAGGGCCAGCAGCAGCCACGGGAGGTAGGCCGCGGTCGCGACGAGGGACACGAGCCGGGGGTCGCGCGTCACGGTGACGGTCAGGAGGGGCACCGCCGCGGTGAACGCGCCGGTGCCGAGGTTGTCGACGCCGGTCGCCCACCACAGGCGCCGGTGGGGCAGCCGGGTCATCCCGCGATCCTCCGGCGCTCCGGCGGCGCCGGACACCGTTTAGCGCGGTGCTACATACTCGGGACCGTGGCGCTCACGGTGGAACTCGACGTCGCCGAGCTGGCGGCGACCCGCCTCGCCGTCTCCCCGCTCTCGGAAACGGTGGCGTGCCTGCAGCAGCTCGGCGGCCGCGAACGGCAGGCGGAAGCCCTGCCGTGGCTGCGCTGGGCGACCGGCGAGCTGGCCCGCGAGCCCCTCGACCTCGCGTGGACGTGGCCGCTGCTGGTCAACGACCGGCCCAGCTGGCCGGAGTTCCTGGTGCCCGCGCCGCGGGGGTCGGGTCCGTCCATCGAGGACGACCTCGCCGCCCTGCGGCGCACGACCGCCCGCCAGGTCCGGGCCAGCCTCACCCGCGTGTTCGGCGCGGAGCTCCCCGGGCCGGCCGCCGACCTCGCCGCCCACCCGGCGGCCGGGCTGAAGGCGATCACCGCGGAGCTGCGTGCGGCGCACGAGCGCCTGGTGGCCCCGCACTGGCCGCGGATCCGGGCCGTCCTCGACGCCGACGTCGCCCACCGCGCCCGGGAGCTGGCCACGGGCGGCGCGCAGCGGCTGTTCACCGGCCTGCACCCGGACCTGCGCTGGCACGGGGGAAAGCTGCTGCTCGACGGCGCCCGCCCGGTCAACCGCGGTCCCGGCGGGCTCGTGCTGATCCCGGTCGTGCTCGGCTCACCGCACGTCCTGGTCAAGCGGAACACGTCCACGCAGACGACGGTCCGCTACCCGGCCCGCGGCCGCGGCGCCCTGTGGACGGCGGGCACCCGGCCCCCGGCTCAGGGCACGGTCCGCCTCCTCGGCGGCGCGCGGGCCGGGCTCCTCGAAGCCCTCCGCTCCCCCGCGACGACGACCGACCTGGCCCGAGCCCTCGGCGTCACGCCCAGCGCGGTCTCGCAGCACTTGGCTGTCCTGCGCGGAACGGGACTGGTGGACCGGGAACGTTCCGGGCGCCAGGTCCGGTACCTGATCACGGCGCTCGGAACGTCCCTTTTGGACGGCAGGTGACGCGTGGCCGAGGTTCGGTGAGCGTGGCCCGCGATGCGCCCCAATGAGGTTTTCCCAGTAGGGACGGGTGGGGGTGCGTGTTGCCCTGAGACGGCGCCGCCCGCGAACTCGGCATCATCGGCGCCCTCACCGCTGCCGCCGGCCGAGGCCTCACGACCCTCGCTGACAAGGCCTACCACTCAGCAGGCGTCGGTGTCCTGACCCCGTTCAAGAAAACCGCGGGTCAACCACCTCTCGCCAGCGACAATCTGGCCTACAACCTGCTCCACGCCCGCCTTCGCTGTCTCGGCGAACGCGCGAGGGCGATGCTCAAAACCCGGTGGCGCACCCTCACCCGCATCACCCTCTGCCCCCATCGCATCGGCGCCATCACCAGGCCACCCTCGTGCTCACCCATTATGAACACCAACACCGCTACTGAGAAAACCTCAATGTGGCGCTTGGCCCGAGCGTCAGCCGACTTCTCGCGTGCCGTTAGCCCAGCGACGTCAGCGGCACCGCGAACACCGCACGGCCGCACGTCTGGTTCTGTGCCTTGCAGTCCGCCGTCGACCACTCCGACTGGGACCAGACCAGGCCCGTCGCCCAGTCGTACGTCAGCGCTTCCGGGTGGACCGCCCAGCAAGCCGTCGTCGTGCCGCAGGTCGCCGACGTGCTCGCCGTCGTCGTCTGGGTCCAGAGCTGGCCGTTGAGGGTGGCCGAGCTGTGGGCGACGTACCACTTGCCGTTGTGGGACAACACTCCCTGCATGTTCCCGACGGAACTGCGGTACGCCTCGGACGCGGTGCCGGTCAGCAGGTAGTCCGTGCCCATCGGGAAGCGGTACAGGCGGCCGTGGCGGGTCTGGTCGGAGAAGTACTCCGTCGTCACCACCGAGGCCGGGCTGGTGCTGCGGTCCAGCGACAGCGACGAGAAGCACGGCACGCCCGTGTCGGAGGACATGCTGCACGTGCCGCCCGCGTACGAGTAGTACCCGACCTGCATCATCGCGTACTTGTAGGTGTAGGCCGCGTACCCGCCGGAGGTCTTGCCGATCGCGTTCGACGTCGTGTCGCTCAGCTGCAGGATGTGCTTGGTGCTGAAGACGCGGATCGCGGTCGAGGTGTTGCCCACCGCGGTGACGTAGATCTTGTCGCCGTACCAGGCCATCCCGCCCATGTGCGCCTGCGCCGAGGAAAAGCTGCTGCCGGTGCTGTTCGGCACGGCCAGGTACATCATCCGGTGCGCGGCCGCGGCCGGGTCGGCGTAGTTGACAGCCTGGATCCGCGCGTCGTTGTAGCGGCCGAGCTCGGTGGTGCCGTGCCAGCCGGACAGGATGATCTTGTCCGCGCCCCACAAGCCGTCGTCGTCGGCGTCGCCGGAGGTCGTGATGCCCTGGGGCACCCACGTCGTGCTGCCCGCCCGTTCGCTGTCCCAGCACAGCGACTTCGTCGCCACGGGCGCCTTCGGCAGCGCCGCCTTTTCCGCGCTCGTGCAGCCGGTCATCGCGTAGCTGGTGTCGTTGACGACCGTGTTGAGGCTGACGTTCGGCAGCGCGTTGTCCAGCGCGGTCAGCGCCGCCGCCGGGGTCGCGTGCCAGACCAGGTTCTGCTTCGTGGTGGTCGTCAGCGGGTCGCTGTAGGCGGCGCTCGCCGTCCCGGGCAGCGCCAGTGCGCCGGCCACCACGGCCAGCGCGAGGACGATCGCTTTCGGAATTCGCATGGCGCCAGTGCGCCACACGAGGGTCCAAATTCCGTACAACGCGCTTGTACTAGTCGGCCAGGGACAGCACCGTGCGCGCCTGCTCCACCATGGCCACGTCGAGGAACGTCCCGTCCGGCAACGCGATCGCGCCCACGCCGGCGGCCGTCGCGCCCGCCACCCGCGCGATGACCTCACGCGCCCGCGAAACCTCCTCGCGCGTCGGCAGGAACGCGGTCCGGATCGTTTCCAGCTGCACCGGGTGGATCGCCGTCCGGCCGCGGAACCCCAGCGCCCGGCCCGCGCGGCACGACGCCGCGAGCCCGTCGAGGTCGCGGACGTTCACGTACGCCGACATCGCCGGCGGGGCGAGCCGCGCGGCCCGCGCCGCGACGATCACCCGGCTGCGTGCCCACGTCAGCCCGGCGTCGTCGGCCACGCCGAGGTCCGAGCGCAGGTCCGCCTCGCCCAGCCCGATCGACGCCACCCCCGGCGACGCCGTCGCGATGTCCAGGGCGCGTTCCACGCCCAGCGCGGACTCGATCAGCGGGTGCAGGTCCCGGCCCGGGAGCACCGCGGCCACGGCCCGGACCTCCTCCGGTGCCTCGACCTTCGGCAGCCGCACCCCCACCGGGAGGTCCGCGACCGCCGCGAGGTCGGCCTCGTGCCACGGCGTGCTCGGGTGGTTGACGCGCACCTGCACCGGCCGGGACACCGAAGCGAGCAGCCGCACGGCGTTTTCCCGGGCCTCGTCCTTGCGGGCCGGGGCGACGGCGTCCTCGAGGTCGACGAGGACGACGTCCGCGCCCGACTCCAGGGCCTTGCGCACCCGGTCCGGCCGGTCCGCCGGCGCGTAGAGGAACGTGAGCGGCGGGCTCACACCGCACCCCGGTCCCGCAGCTCGGCCACCCGCTCCGGGGCGAACCCGAGTTCGTCCAGGACCGCGTCGGTGTCGGCGCCGTGCGGCCGCCCGGTGAACCCGATGACGCCGTCGTGGCCCGAGAGCCGGAACAGCGGGCCCTGCATGAGCATCGGCCCCAGCTCGGCGTCGTCGATCTCGTGGATCGTGCCGAGCGCCCGGAACTGCGGGTCGGCGACGATGTCGGCGGCGTCGTAGATCGGCGCCACCGCCGCCTGGGCCCCTTCGAACGCCGCGACGACCTCGTCGCGCGTGCGCTGCCCGATCCACTTGCCGACGGCTTCGTCGAGTTCGTCGGCGTGCCGGGCGCGCTCGGCACCGCCGGCGAACCACGGCTCGTCGGCCAGGTCGGGCCGGCCGACCAGCCGGACCACGCGCTCGGCGATCGACTGGGCCGAGGTGGACACCGCGACCCACTGGCCGTCGGCGGTGCGGTAGGTGTTGCGCGGCGCGTTGTTGATCGACCGGTTGCCGGTGCGCGGCTGGACGGTGCGCAGCTGGTCCCAGCGCGTGATCTGCGGGCCGAGCATGGCCAGCATCGGCTCGATGATCGCGGTGTCGACGACCTGCCCGCGCCCGGTGGTCGCGCGCGCCGCCAGCGCGACCATGATCGCGTACGCCGTGGCCAGGGACGCGACCCCGTCGGCGAGCCCGAACGGCGGGAGCGTCGGCGGGCCGTCCGGCTCCCCGGTGGTCGCCGCGAACCCGCTCATCGCCTCGGCGAGGGTGCCGAAGCCGGGCCGGCTCCGGTACGGGCCGGTCTGCCCGAAGCCGGTGACCCGGGCGAGGACGAGCTCCGGGTTCCAGCTCGCGAGCTCCTCGTACCCGAGGTTCCAGCGCTCGAGGGTGCCCGGGCGGAAGTTCTCGATCACGACGTCGGCGGTGGTGACGAGGGCGAGGAAGACCTCGCGGCCGCCTTCGCTGCCGAGGTCGGCGGTGATCGTGCGCTTGTTCCGGCCGAGCGTCTTCCACCAGAGGTTGACGCCGTCCTTCGCGGCGCCGTGGGTCCGCGAGGGATCCGGCTTGCGGGGGTGCTCGACCTTGATCACCTCGGCCCCCATGTCGCCGAGGTGCATCGCGGCCATCGGCCCGGCGAAGAGCGTGGACGCGTCGACGACGCGCAGCCCGGCCAGTGCCCCGGCGGCGGGGTCGCGGGAGACGCTCACGACGGCACCTCCCAGGCGCACCGGAAGCCCACCGTCGCGCCGCGCGCGAGACCGAGCCCGGGGAGCAGCAGCTTCACGGCGTACCCGGGGTCTTTGCGGCCGCCTTCGACGTACCACTCGGAGCCCTCGGCCGCGTAGTCGCTGCCGCCCTTGAGCATCACGAACCGCGTGCGGCCGTCGGAGTGCTCGCTCTCGGTCCAGTTCCAGACAGCCGGGGTGCCGCGGCGCAGCTGCTCCCCCGCCAGCTGCCATTCGTCCTCGGTCGGCAGGCGCCCGCCGCGCCAGGCGCAGTACGCGCGGGCGTCGCCGAGGTCGACGTAGGTGACCGGCTCGTCCGGTTTTCCCCGCCGGGCGAGAAAACGGTGCTTCTGCCGGGGTTCGTACCCGGTGGCGGCCACGAACTCCGCGAACTGCGCGACGGTCACCTCCGTGACGCCGACCGCGACGGCCGTCGTCAGCTCGCCCTCGCGCTGCAGCGTCCGGGCGTCGTGCAGGCGCGGCGGGAGCGGCTTCCATTCGTCGACGTAGGGCGCGCCCTGGTACATCCCGGTCTCGCGGGCGCGGTACCGGACGGTGAGCACGTACGGGCCCGCCGGGACGACGACGGCGTCTTCGTCCGGCGTTCCTCCGGTCCGTTGTGGACGGACGCGGGCCGCGACCCGGTGCGGGAACCGGGCGTCCGGGTCGTGCGGCAGGGTGGGCAGCTCCGGGCGCCAGCCCTCCGCCGTCGCGCCGATGCCGCGGGCCGGGACCCCGCCGAGGAGGTCGGTGCCGGGCAGCGGGCCGTGGTAGTCGGTGTCGCCGCGGTTGGCGAGGGTCCACAGTGTCCTGCCGCCGAGTTCCCAGCGGGACGCGTAAACGCCGGCGGCTTCGGCTTCGGGCGGCAGCTCGGCCAGCGGGGTCCAGTCCCCGTCGAGGAGGAGGTCCTTCGCCGCGCGCTGGAGCGTGACCATCCGGCGGACGGTCGCGGCGTCGCGCGCCGACCAGCCGACCCAGACGCCGAAGACGACTTCCCAGACCATGACGCCGACGCCGTTGAGCCACGCCGACTGCAGCTCTTCGCTGTGGTCGCGGTGCCAGCGGCGGACGTGGTGCTGCATGTGCCGCCGCTCGTACCAGTGGGCACGCAGGACGCCGGGCACGGGCGAGTCGGCGAAGAACTGGGCCCACGACGCCGCGTGGTCCTCGATCCGCTCGACGGCGAGCTTCGATTCGCCTTCGAGGACGATCCCGGGCCGGGCGGCTTCGAGCCGGTCGACGAAGTCCGGCTCGGCCTTCTTGAGCGTGTCGAGGAAGACGCCGTCGGCCGCGAAATCGGCGACGAGCGCGGCGAGTTCGGTGGGGTCGTCCGCGCCGCGGCGGGTGCCGACGTCCCAGGGGTTGTAGTCGACGAAGACGCGCAGGCCTTCGTCGTGCAGGGTGCCGATCAGGTCGGCGAGGCCCGGGACGTCGCGGTAGAAGTCCCACTGGTTGCGGTCGTCGAGGCCGATCACCGGGTAGGCGTGCCAGAGGACGACGGCGTCGAGCCCGCCGAAGCGCGCCCGGGCGTCGGCGAGGAAGCGCCCGGGCGTGAAGCGGTCTTCTTCGAACGAGTACAGCAGTTCGTCCCAGAGCCACACCTGGGCGACCGCGTGGCAGGACGCCGCCCAGGTCGCTTGGGGACGGTCGTAGGCGGCTCCGGTGTAGCCGTGGCGCTCGCGGGCGTCCTCGCGCCATTCACGCAGCTTCGCGCGCCACGCGGGCCGGTCGGCCGGGTCCCGGGGCGCGGCGAAGATCTTCGCTTCGTCCAAACCGGACAACGGGCCGCGTACCTCGGTGGGCCGGTCGATCGGCCGCGGGACGAGCGGGTCGAACGTGGTGGTCATCGTGCCTTTCCTTCGAGCGCCGCCACTTCCGCGGCGGTGGGGACGGCGGCCTGGGCCCCGGGCCGGGTGACCGCCAGCGCCCCGGCCGCGCCCGCCCGCCGGGCGGCTTCGGGCAGGTCGAGGCCCTGGGCCAGCGCGGCCGCGAGGACGCCGCAGAAGGTGTCGCCCGCGCCGGTGGTGTCCACCGCGTCGACCGGGAGGCCGGGAATCCGCACGGGCTCGGCGTTGCGGCGGAGGACCACGCAGCCCTCGCCGCCGAGGGTGACGACCACCGCCGGCACCCGCGCGAGCAGCTTTTCGGGCTCGCCCGCCAGATCGGCGGCTTCGTGTTCGTTGACGACGAGCAGGTCGACGACGTCCCAGAGCGACTCGGGCAGCTCCCGCGACGGCGCCGCGTTGAGGATCACCAGCGCGCCGGGCCGTTTCGCGGCGGCGGCGTCCGCGACGACGCCGAGCGGGATCTCGAGCTGCGCGAGCACGACGTCGGCCTCGGCGATCCGATCGGCCTGCGCCGCCCCGATCTCGACGTGGTCGTTGGCGCCCGGGGCGACGACGATGGCGTTCTCGCCGTCCGGGGCCACGGTGATGAAGGCGGTCCCGGTCGGCGCTTCGGCCCGCTCGACGAGGTCGGTGCGGACGCCGGCGCCGCCGAGGGAGACGAGGATCAGGTCGGCGCCTTCGTCTTCGCCGAGCGCGCCGACGAAGGAGGTGTCGGCACCCCCGGCGAGCGCGGCGGCGACGGCCTGGTTCGCCCCCTTGCCCCCGGGGCTGCGGCGAAGGCGGTCGCCGAGGACGGTCTCGCCGGCCTTCGGCGCCCGGGGCACGTCGACGGCGAGATCGACGTTGGCGGACCCCACGACGACAACTCGTCCCCCCGTCATCGGACGGCCTCCGCGAGCGCCGCCGTGCGGGCCGCGAGGTCGGCGATCCGCCGTTCCCCACCCGGCAGCGACGTCGCGATCCGGCCGTCCAGGGGCTTGCTCCAGTACTCGTCCACGCCGCTCAGCGCGCCCACCACTCCCCCGACCGTCGCGGCCGCCGAGTCGGTGTCCCAGCCCGCCGTCACCGCGATCGCGACGCTCGGGCCGAACTCGCCGCCGCCCTTCGCGAGCGCGTACGCGATCACCGCGGCGTTGTTGAGCACGTGCACCCAGTGCAGGTGCCCGTATTCCGCGTGGAGCCGGTCGAGTCCGCTCGCGACATCGCCCGACGCGGCCGCTGAACGTCCGAAGCAGACCGCGGCCGCCAGGTCGCTCGACGCCGGGATCGCGGCCGCCGCCGCGTCGAGGACGTCCTCGACGCGGTCGCACACCATCGCCGCCGAGGCCAGGCCCGCGGCCCACATCGCGCCGTACACGCCGTTGCGCGTGTGGCTCAGCCGGGCGTCCACCGCGGCCAGCCGGGCCGCGGCCCGGACGTCGCCCGGGCTGATCCAGCCGAACACGTCCGCGCGGATCAGCGCGCCGATCCACTCCCGGAACGGGTTGCGGTAGGTGGCGGTCTCCGGGACGGCGCGCGCGTCGAGCAGGTTCCGGTAGGCCGCGCGCTCCGCCGTGAACACCCGCCCGGCGGGCAGGTTGTCCAGCCACAGCTGGGCGACGTCCTCGGTCGTGAACCCGCGGCCGCGCTCCTCCACCAGCGACAGCGCCAGCATCGGGTAGTTGAGGTCGTCGTCCTCGGGCATCCCGTCGATGTTCTCTTCGAGCGAGGTCGGGGCCGACCGGCGGTTCCACGGCCACCGCGTGGCCACCTCCGCGGGCAGGCCCACCGCGGTGAACCACCCGTCGAGGGGCCACCGGCCGGTCGCGCGGAGGATCTCTTCGATCCCTTCGCGCGGGATCTTCTCCACCGGCTTGCCGAGCAGGCAGCCCGCGGCCCGCCCGGTCCACGCGTTCAGCTCCCGGCCGCGGGACCCGCGCGGCAGCGAAGGCGCCACCGGCAGGACCGGCTCCGGCTCGTTCACCGGAGCGTCCAGCGAATCCAGCAGCTCCCGCGCCAACGGCCGCAGCCCGGGGGCCTCGGGACCGGCGCCGCTCACGGCGGGCACCGGGTCACCGCCCGCCGCGAGCCACCGCGCCCGCGCCGCGGAGACGTCCTTTCCCTCCGCTTCGGACTGGACCAGCTCGTGCGGGAGCAGGTCCTCGGGCCGGGCCCAGGTCAGCCTCACGCCGTCTCCCCGAAGAACGCCACCCGGGCCAGCGCCCGCTCGCGGTCGGCCTTCAGGATGTCCGCGGCCGCCGAAGCCAGCAGGTGCCCGGTCTCCCGCAGGTCCATCCGGCTGGCGTCGCCGACCTCGTCGACCCACTCGGCCGGCACCACGGCCGTCCCGCCGAGGCCCGCGCAGATCGCCGCCGCCATCACGGCGATGGAGTCGGCGTCGCGGCCGTAGTTGACGGCCGCCAGCACCGCGCCGCGGAAGTCGCCCCGGTGCGCCAGCACGAACGCCAGCGCGGCGGGCAGTTCCTCGATCGACTTCGTCCGCGAGGGCCGCCGCGCGTCCATCGACATCTCCCGGTAGTGCGGCCCGACCGAGTCGAACGGCGCGACGGTCTCGCGGACGAGAGCCGCCAGCGCGCGTTCTTCCCCGTCGGTGGCCGGGGGGACGGACCGGTCACCGAAGGCCGCCACGACCGCGCGCAGCGCCGCCGCGGTCCCGTCGTGGGCCACGTCCAGCGCGGCCGCGACGACGTCGTCGAGTGTCGCACCGGGCGCGACCGCGGCCGCCACCATCGCGGCCAGCACGCCCGCCGCCTCGCGGCCGTAGCTGGACTGGTGCGCGCCGGTCAGGTCGATCGCCTCGGCGTACGCGGCCCGCGGATCACCCGCGTTGACCACGCCCACCGGGGCGACGTACATCGCCGCGCCGCAGTTGACCACGTTGCCCACGCCCGCTTCCCGCGGGTCGACGTGTCCGTAGTGGAGTCTCGCGACGATCCACTTCTCCGCGAGGAAGACCCGCTGCAGCAGCAGCGCGGTCGACTCCAGCTCCGGTACCCAGCGCGGTTCGCCGATCATCAGCGGCACCAGGTCCTCGGCCATCGCGTACGCGTCGAGGTGCGCCCGGCGCTTCGCGTACACCTCGACGAGCGCCCGCGTCATGAGGGTGTCGTCGGTGATGTGCCCGTCGCCCTTGTGGTACGGCGCGATCGGGCGGGCCGTCCGCCAGTCCGGGTACCACGGCCCGACGACACCGGTCACCCGGCCGCCGTGCCGCTCTTCGATCTGCTCGGGTGTCCACCCTTCGGTGGCGCCGCCGAGGGCGTCCCCGACGGCCGCACCGGTGATCACCGCGACGGCCCGGTCTTCCAGCCAGGTCACGAATCCGCTCCTGTCATTTGCTGACGTTCTTCCAGCCGTCCTCGAGCTGCTTCGCGAGGCCGGCCGCGTCGATCTTCTGGGCGAGGAACTGCTGGTACGCCGGGGTCGCGACGGTGTCCTTCCACTGCGCGTACTTGCCGGCGAACAGGTAGGGCGCCGAGGTCAGGTGCTCGCCCGAGGCGAGGATCGCGTCCCAGCCGTTCTTCCCGGCGAGCTTCGCGGCCAGCGCCTGCCGCGCCGACGTCGTCGGCGGGATCAGGGCGTCGGCCTCGTTGATCGCGGCCAGGTTTTCGGTGCCGGTGAAGAAGTCCACGAACTCCGCGGCCTCCTTGACGTGCGCCGAGTCCTTGTTCACCGACAGCGTCTGCGGGTTCGCGGCCTGCGCGGGCCCGGCCGAGCCGGCCAGCGGCGGCAGGACCACCCAGTCGAAGCCCTTCGGCGCGTCCTTGGCGATGTTGGCCGCCTGGTAGGAACCCTGGACCGTCATCGCGATCTGCCCCGCGTAGAACGGCGCCAGCGCCTTCGTGCCGGACTGCGTCAGCGTGACCGGCAGGATCGAGTGGTCCTGGTGCGCCATCGCGTCGACGAGCTGCGGCAGCGCCTGCTCCCCCGGCCCGGCCGTCAGCTTGGCGTCGTTCCCGGTGCCCTCGAAGTACTTCCCGCCGAACCCCGGCGCGAGCGCGACGAACGCCGCCGTCGGGCTCGACAGGCCCCAGCCGAGACCGAACCTGCCGTCCTTGGTCGTCGCCTTGGCGATCTCGCGCAGCTGGTCCCACGTCATCGAGGCACCGGTCGGGATCGTGACGCCGGCCTGCTGCAGCTGGGTCTTGTTCGCGAAGACCACATAGGACTGCAGCTCGGTCGGCTGGGCGATCACCTTGCCCTCGACCGTCACCGAGTCGAGGACGCCCTTCGGGATGTCCGCGCGCTTCTCCGCCGAGAGGTACGGCGTGAGGTCGGCGAGGAAGCCGTCGGTGGCGAACGGCGCGATCCCGGCCGCCTCGTAGTGCACGATGTCGGGCGCCGAACCGGCGTTGAACTGGGTGATCAGCTTGTCGTAGACGCCGTCCCAGCCCGCCTGCACGATCTTGACCTGCACGCCGGGGTGGGCCTTGTTCCAGTCGCCGACGATCTTCTGCGTCGCGGCGATGGCCGCGGGCTGGTCGGACAGGGACTGGAAGGTGAGGGAGACCGGGCCGTCCCCGCTGTCGCCGTTGCCGCCGCCACCGCAGGCGGTGAGCAGCAGTCCGACGGCGGCCAGTGCGCCGGCAACCAGGGTGCGTCGTGTCTTCATCGACCGACCTTTCGCGCGTTTCTTTTGAGGCGCAGAGCCTCTGAGGGGCAGGGTTTCATCCCTTCACCGCCCCGGCCATCAGGCCGCCGGTGAGCTTCTTCCGCAGGATGCCGAAGAAGACGATGCTGGGGATGGCCGCGAGCACGGCGCCCGCGGCGAGCGGACCGAGGGCGACCTTGCCCTCGCCGCCGATGAACATGGTGAGCGTGATGGGCAGGGTGTAGTTCTCCGGCGACTGCAGCAGCACCAGCGCGAAGAAGAATTCGTTCCACGACGAGACGAAGCTGAACATCGCGGTCGCGACTACGCCGGGGGCGAGCAGCGGGAAGACGATCGTGCGCAGCACCGTCAGCCGGCTCGCGCCGTCCACCGCCCCGGCTTCCTCGAGTTCCACCGGGATCGCGGCGACGTACCCCTGCAGCATCCACAGCGCGAACGGCAGCATGTACGTCGTGTGCACGAGCGTCAGGCCGGCCAGGTTGTCGGCCAGGCCGAGCGTCCGCAGGATCAGGAACAGCGGCAGGATGATCAGCACCACCGGGAACACCTGGCTGACCAGGATCCAGCCGACGCCGGCCGCGCGCACCTTTCCCTTGAGCCGCGCGAGGACGTACGCGGCGGGCACGGCGATGACGACCGACAACGCGGTCGAAGCCAGCGCGACGACCAGGCTGTTGGCCGCGGACCGGACCAGGCCCTGCTTGTTCAGCGCTTCGGTGTAGTTGTCCCAGTGCCACTCGCCCGGCAGCAGGCTCACCGTCAGCGAGTTCAGCTCGCCCGACGACTTCACCGACGCGGAAACGAGCCACAGCAACGGGAAGCCGAGGAACAGGATGTAGAGCGCGAGGGCCGCGTACTGGGCCGGGCGCACGAGGACGCGCATGGTCACCGCCCCTTCGCGGCGCGGTCGTCGCGGAACTGCGACCGCAGGTAGACGGCGAGGATCAGCACCACCACGACGACGAGCACCAGGCCCATCGCGGCGGCGTAGCCGATTTCGCGGTTCTTGAAGGCTTCCAGGTAGATGAACAGCACCGGCACCATCGTCTTGCCGCCCGGTCCGCCCGCGGTGAGCACGTAGACCAGCGAGAACGAGTTGAAGTTCCAGATGAAGTTCAGCGACGTGATCGACGTGACGATCGGCCGCAGGCTCGGCCAGGTCACCGCGGTGAACCGGCGCCAGGCACCCGCGCCGTCGACCGACGCGGCCTCGTGCAGTTCGGCCGGGATCTGTTGCAGGCCCGCCAGGAGCGTCACCGTCGTCTGCGGCATGCCGACCCAGACGCCGACGACGATCACCGCGGGCAGCGCGGTGGAGAAGTCGCCGAGCCAGTTGACGTCGTCGGGCAGGCCGACGCCGCCGAGGAAGGCGTTGAGCGGGCCGCCGTTGGCCGAGTAGATCATCTGCCACATGATCGCCACGACGACCGGCGGCATCGCCCACGGGATCAGGGCGAGCACCCGCGTCAGGCCCTGCAGTTTCAGCCCGGAGTTGAGCAGCAGCGCCAATCCCATCGCCGCGGCGAGCTGGAGCAGGGTGACGCCGACGGTCCAGATCATGCCGATCCGCAGCGAGTCCCAGAACAGGTCGTTGCCGGCGAGCCGGGTGAAGTTGCCGACGCCGGCGAAGCCGTAGTCGGGGTGGCGCACCAGGCGCGCATCGGTGAAGGCGAGGAAGATGCCGACGACGAGCGGGGCGACGCTGAGCACGAGGATCGGGATCAGCGACGGGAGAACGAGGGCGATCGCCTCGCGCCGCCGGGTGCGCGCCAGGACGGGCTTCTTCTTCCCGGGCGCCGGCGCCGGGCGCGTCAGGGTCGCGGTCACGCCGCACCTCCGGTCGACTCGCGGACCATCAGCTCCGGGCCGACGGCGATCTGCTGCGCCCGGTGGTCCGGGTCGTCGGTGAGCTGGAGCATGATCCGCGCCGCCGCGCGCCCGCGTTCGGTCGAACCGAGGGACACGCTGGTCAGGCTCGGCTGGAAGACGCGGCCGAGCTCGGTGTCGTCCATGCCGGTGACGGCGACGTCTTCGGGCACGGACAGCCCCTTCTCGCGGACCGCGCGGATCGCACCGATGGCGAGCAGGTCGTTGGCCGCGACGAGCGCGTCGACCGGACCGCGGGCGAGCAGCGTCCGGGCGGCTTCGAGGCCCGCGGCGACGGTGAAGTCGGCGGCGATCTCCTGGTCCACGCGCTCGAAGGCGGTGGTCTCGGTGGCGCCGTCGAACCCGCGCTGGCGGGACGCGCCGGGCGTCGTGTCGAGCGGCCCGTTGAGGAACCCGATCCGGCGGCGGCCGATGGCGTGCAGGTGCGCCACGGCCGCGCCGATCCCGCCCGCGGAGTCGGTGGATACCGAGCTGATCCCCCGGTCGTCCAGCGCCCGGCCGATCACGACGACCGGGACGGGCGCCCGCTGGATCTCGGCGATGAGCCGGTCGTCGGTGCGCAGCGGGGTGACGATCATGCCGTCGACGAAGCCGCTGTTGAGGCTGCGGACGAGTTCGGTGGTCGAGGTCGCGGTGTCGCCGGTGCTCATCACGACGACGCGGTAGCCGTGCGGTTCGAGCACCTCGTGGATGGCGCGCATCATCTCGACGTAGACGGGGTTCCCGATGTCGGCGACGGCGAAGGCGACCTGGAAGGTCTTCTTCAGCCGCAACGACCGCCCGATCGCGTCCGCGCTGTAGCCGAGCTCGGCGGCCGCGGCGCGGACGCGCTCGACCATCGCCGGGCTCGCGCCCGTCCCGTGCAGCGCACGGGAGGTCGAGGCCAAGGAGACCCCGGCGCGCTCGGCCACCTGCAACAGCGTGGCGCGTGGTGACGTCATCGTCGCTTCCACCCTCGAGTCAGGTGCTGGAAACGTTTCCAAGTTCGGAAGCAGTGCTTGGAAACGTTTCCAATCGGATTAATCCCGATACTTGCACCTGCTCGGCGAAGCTGTCAACACACCACGGAGAGCGCCCGCCCGGTCACGAGCGGGCGCCCCGCCCTCAGCCGACGATGTCGATGTCGAAGGGCTCTGCGGCGCTGTACTCGAGGTCCGCCCACAGCGCGCCCGGCAGCGTGAAGCGCCGGTGGGAGATGAGGCGGTCGTCGTAGTCCGGGTCGGACTTCGGGTTGTGGCCGACGCCGACCTTGTCCGAGCCCCACGCGAAGATGTTGCCGACCCACATCGGCTTCGCCACGCCGTCGCGGTTGATGCGCGGGCGGACGACGATCGCGGCGCCGGCGCTGCCGGAGAGGGTGAGCCGGACGGTGTTGGAGCCGGCGTTGGGCGGGGTGACCGTGATGCGTTCCATGAACTCCACTCCGGGTTCGGTGGCAAGGGGTGCCGGCGACGGCCCGTCGACGCCGGGCCAGAAGTCGGCCACGACGGAGACGTCGATGCCGGGCGCGACGTCGAGCAGGTACTGCGCCGCGATCGCGCCGGGCGGGATCTCGCGCCGCCCGGTGGCCGTCGCGATCCAGTACAGCGGCGGTTCGACGTCCTGGTCGGCGAACGCGGCCTTCACCTTCGGCCACGTCGACCGGTTGCAGTAGACGACCGGGTGCGCGAACCCCGACCCGCGCCGCATCGCCGCCCAGCCCGGCGCTTCCTCGGGCCGCGCGTCGCCGGGCTCGACGTCGAGGACGTGACCGTCGTCCGTGGACGCCTTCTTGGCGATCCGCACCTTCAGCGCGTCCGGGAACAGCTCCCAGTCGGCGTCGGTCCACGGCGCGAGCCTGATCCGGTCGATGTACCCGGCCACCAGCACGGGCCGCCGGTCCTTCTTCAGGATGTTGCGCGCGGTGAGCGCGTCGTACATGGTGCGCATCGGCTGCCTCGAAACTCGGCTCGGCGGACATCTGCCCGTCCACCATCGCCGAGTCCGAGGCGGCCCCGCCACGGCGAAGAGGGCGCCCCTTCGGGCAGCATCGCCGTCCCTACCGAACGGTCGGCGCGGATTCCGGTGCGCCGCACCGGTTCCGTCACTCTTCCCGCAACTGCTCCAGGCTCGCGGTGCGCCACAACGCGGGCAGTGTCACGGCGGTCACGAACAGCACCGAGGCGGCCGCGGTCGCCGTCAGCACGCCGATCGTCGCCAGGTCGACCGCGACCGGGCGGTGCACCACCAGGGTGAGCAGCAGCCAGTCGAGGCCGAGCCCGGCGAGCACGGCGACGACGACCGCCACCGCGACCGGGATCGCCAGCTGCCACACCAGGGACCGGGCGAGCACCCCGCGTCCGACGCCGTTCGCCATCAGCGCGGCGAGACTGCGCCGACGTTCGCGGAGCTGTTCCCACGCCGCGATCAGCAGGCTGCCCGCGGCGAGCAGCAGCACGAGGACCGAGCCGACCGACAGCACCCGCGTGATGAGGGCGTAGGTGCCGTCCCGTTCGGTGCCGAGCGAAGCGACGGCTCCGTTCCAGCCCACGACGTTGCGCACCCGCTCGACGACGTCCGGCCCGGCGTCGGGGATCCGCGCGTTCGAGCTCAGCCCGGCGCTCGTCGTCGTGCCGAGTGCTCCCGGCGTGACGAGCAGCGCCGACCCTTCACCGGCGCGCACGTGGTAGCGGTCCACCGGTACCGTCCACTGTGGATTGCCGCCGGTCGTGAACGAGACCCTTTCGCCGGGCCCGGGCGCCCCGGGACCCTCCGCGTAGACGTCGCCGTCGCGGCAGCCGGCGATCGCGAGTTCGGCGCACGGCGCCACCACGACGGACTTCCGCTCCCCCGCCGCGGTCCGCACCAGCCCGCGGGTTTCCACCGGGACGCCGCCCAGCCCGGGCAGGGCGTGCAGGGCGGTGGTGAACGCCTCGACGTCGGCGAGGTTCGTGGCGAAGGCGGTCGCGAACACCTGGACGTCCCCGGGCGGCGGCCGGTCGCTCTCCGCCCGCGCGTAGACCCCTTGCAGCGCAATGGATCCGGCGAGCACGACGGCGATGCCACCGACCAGCCGGGCCGCCGTCGCGCTGTCGAGCTGGAGCCGGCGCACGGCCAGCAGCCAGGCGGGCGAACCGCCGTGCAGCGCGCCGGCGACGCGCTCGACCAGCCACGGCAGCACGAGCGGCACGGCGGTGAGGACGAGCACGACACCGGCGATCACGGCGGGGTCGAGCGCGTCTCCGGCCCCGGCGCGGACGGCCAGCAGCACCCCGCCGGCGACCGCGGGCAGCAGGCGCCACCAGAGTTTCCGCCGCACCCGCGTCCCGCGCCGCACGACCCCGAGCGGCTCGACGACGACCCGCCGCAGCGCGAAGACGGCCGCCGCGCACGCCAGCAGCGGGAGCGCGAGGAGTGCGGGCACACCGAGGCGCCAGTCGGGCAGGACGTCGGCGGCGAAGATGCCACCGCGGAAGGCGGACACGGTGATCCGCGGGACGAGCGCGCGCACGAGCAGGAACAGCGCCCCGCCGACGACGAGCCCGGCGAAGGACCCGAGCAGCGCCTCCCCGGCGGCGATCCGGCGCACCTGCCCGCGGTCCGCGCCGACCAGCCGCAGCGCGGCCAGCCGCCGATCGCGCGCGGCCGCGGCGAGCCGGGTGCTCGTGACGACGAAGACGAACACCGGCACGAGGCAGGTCGTCGCCCCGACCACGACGAGCAGCAGTTCGAGCGGATCGAGCCCGCGCCGCACGGGCGAACCCCCGAACCCGCTGACGGTGACGGCTTCGGGCTGCGTGGCGACGGTCGCGGAGCCGACGTAGAAGTACAGCTCGTTCGGCCCGGTCAGCCCGGCGTCGCCGATGGTGCCGATCACGCGCTGCGCGAAGCGCGGGCGCAGCAGTTCCCCTTCCGGCGACTGCAGGAGTGCGGCGAGCGCGGGCGAAAGCACGGCCTCACCGGGACCCGGCAGCCGTCCGACCCCCGGAACGGCGGGCGTCCGCGGTCCGGTGGGCTGCACGAGGTAGCCCTGGAGGCCGCTCCCGCGGAACTCGTCGTTGCGAACGACGGCGTAGACGGGATCGACGCCCTCGACGGCCCCGGCCACGGCCGCGCGCCCGGCGGACCGGTCGGCCCGAGCGCCGAGCATGTGGGGAAGCGAGGTGGCGGTGAGGAGCACGACCACACCGAGCCCGACCCCGACGGCGGTCAGTGCGAGCCGCGCCCACGCGGTCCGGACACCCCCGCCGCCGAGGGCGAGCCGCATCCCGAGCCCGAAGTCGGTGGCCCAGCGCCGGATCATCGGACCACCTCCGCCTGACGGACCGGCAGATTGAGGGCAAGGCCGGCCACCCGGCGCGGGTCGGCGCTGAGTTGCCGGGTCCCACGCACCCAGCGCCGGTCGGCCTCGAGCCACCCTTCCCGGCGCACCACCCAACCCCGGTCGGCCTGACGCCACCGAACCCCGCGTGCCGCCCAGCGCCGGTCAGCTCCGAGCCACCCCAGCCCACGCACCACCCAGCGCTGGTTGGCCTCACGCCACCGAACCCCGCGCGCCACCCAACGCCGGTCAGCCCCGAGTCGCCGGGTCCCGCGCACCCAGCGCTGGTTAGCCTCGAGCCACCCCTCGCCGCGCACCACCCAACCCCGGTCGGCCTGACGCCACCGAACCCCGCGCACCACCCAACGCCGGTCAGCCTCGAGCCACTCCTCCCGACCCATCACCCGACCCCGGTCGGCCCCGAGCGACCCCTCCCCGCCCATCACCCAACCCCGGTCGACCTGACGCCACCGGAGCCCGCGTGCCGCCCAGCGCCGGTCAGCCCCGAGCCACCCCAGCCCACGCACCACCCAACCCCGGCCCACGCCGGCACTGAGCCGCCGGGGCCTACCGTGCACCGCGCCTACCGGCCGCGGGCCGGGCGTCGGCTCCGATACCCCCAGCCGCCTCTCCCCCGACCGCTGCCCCAGCGGGGAGTCGGCCGCCGGCCGGAGTTCGGTCATCGGGTCACCTCCAGCTGGCGGGTCCGGCCGTCGCGGACGACGACCTCGCGGTCCGAATACGCCGCCACCCGGGGCTCGTGGGTCACCAGGACCACCGCCGCGTCGCGGTCGCGGGCCGCGGTCGTCAAGAGCTGCATCACCTGCTCCCCGTTGAGGGAGTCCAAGGCTCCCGTCGGCTCGTCCGCGAACACCACGCGCGGGTCCGTCACCAATGCGCGGGCGACCGCCACCCGCTGGCCCTGCCCGCCCGACACCTCCCCCGGCCGCTTTCCCTCGATGCCGGTCAGGTCCAGCTCCGCCAGCATCGCGCGCCCGCGCTCCGCGGCGACCCGGCCGCGCACGCCGTTCAACCGCAGGGGCAGCGCCACGTTCTCCAGGCACGTCAGCTCCGGCACCAGCTGCCCGAACTGGAACACGAACCCGAAGTCCGTGCGCCGCAACGCCGAACGCGCGCGGTCGGTCAGGCCGGCCAGGTCGGCGCCGTCGTAGCGGACCGTGCCGCCGTCCGGCCGGACGATCCCGGCCAGGCAGTGCAACAGCGTCGACTTGCCCGCCCCCGACGGCCCCATCAGCGCCACGACCTCGCCCGCGCGGACCCGCAGGCTCGCCCCCGCCAGTGCCTCGGTCGGCCCGTAGGCCTTCCGCACCTCCGCCGCCTCCAGCAGCACCTCGCTCACGCGATCTCCTTCGCCAGCTGGTCGAGCCGGGCCGCGGTCAGCTCCAGCCAGCGGAGGTCGGCCTCCAGGTGGAACAGCGCGTGGTCGCAGATCAGCTGGTCGACGAGATCACCCGCGGTCTTGCGGCGGGTCAGCTCGCGCATGGCGTCGAGGTGCGCCGACCGCTGGACGTCGAGGACCTCGGCGGCCGGCCGCCCGGACAGCAGCGCGAGCACCACCTTCGTATACAGCGTGTTCTGCAGGTACGCCTCGGGCTTCTCCGGTGTCCCGAGCCAGGTCCCGACGTCGGCGACCCCGGCGTCGGTGATCGCGTAGCGCTTTCGCTCGGGGCCGCCGTCCACCTCGACGCCGTCGGCCTCGACGAGCCCCTGCTTCAGCAGCCGCGCGAGGGTCGAATAGACCTGGCCGTAGTGCACGCGTCGGTCGTGCCCGAACCGGTCGTCGTAGGCGCGTTTCAGGTCGTAGCCGTGCCGCGGGCCGCGCTCCAGCAGCCCGAGCAAGGTCAGTCCGATCGACATGCGGGTCACTGTACACAGTGTGTATAGCTAGGGTTTATACACCCTGTTCATAGTGAAATCGCCGAAGCCAGGACCGCCCGGAGCGGCGTCGCCGGACGCCCCAGCAGCTTTTCGAGCGAAGGCCCGGTGACGGCGAATTCGCCCCGGCGAGCCGCGTGGAACATGCCGAGCAGCAGCGTCGCCTGCGCCTCCGGGACACCGTGCCCGGTCAAGCCGGCCACCCACTCGCCGTCCTCGGCCACCACGCGCCGGATCGGGCGGCCGGTGAGCTCGGTGAGCAGAGCGGCGACGTCGCCGAGGTCGAGGGCGGCCGGCGCGGTCAGCGGCGGCGTCGGCCCGTCGAACCGGCCCTCGTCGGCCAGGACGACGGCCGCCGCCTCGGCGAGGTCGGCGTGCGCCGTCCACGACACCGGGCCGTCGGCCGGGGCGACCAGTTCGCCGGTCCGCAGCGCCTCCCCGAGCAGCAGCGGGACGGTGGCGGCGTAGAACCCGTTGCGGAGCACGGTGAACGGCGAGCCCGCCGCCGCGAGGTGGCGTTCGGTCGCCGCGTGGTCAGGCATCGGCGCGAAGAGCGAGTCCGCCGCGGCCGCCTGGTGGCTCGTGTAGAGCACGCGCTTCACCCCCGCCTCGCGCGCGGCGTCGATCGCCGCGGCGTGGTGCGCGACGGCCGTGTCGCCGGTCACGTCCGTCGAGACGACGAGGACCTGCGTCGCGCCCTCGAACGCCTCGGCCAGCGAGGCCGGGTCGGCGAAGTCGCCGCGGCGCACGCGGACGCCCCGCTCGGCGAGCCCGGCCGCGCGGGCGGGCTCGCGGACGCTCACGCCGATTTCGCCGGCCGGAACCCGGTCGAGGAGGTGGGCGACGACCTGCGAGCCGAGCTTGCCGGTGCCCCCGGTGATGACGATCATGGTGCTTCCCTTCGTTAACGTCGTTAGTAACTACGTTAGCACCATTGATAGCAGAGATGCGTTACCATCGAAACCATGAACCGGACGGAAGCCCGCGAGAAGATCGTCGAAACCGCCGCGCGGCTGCTCCAGGAGCACGGCGCGGCGGCGGTGACCGTCCGCGCGGTCGCCCAGGCGGCCGGCCTGCAGGCACCGGCCCTCTACCGGTTCTTCGAGGACAAGGACGCGCTGCTCGACGCGGTCGCCGAGCACGTCTTCACCACCTACGTCGCCGAGAAGTCCGGCACCGCCGGCACCGGCGACCCGGTCACCGACCTCCGGACGGGCTGGGACGCGCACATCGGCTTCGGTCTCGCCAACGCGGCTCTGTTCGGCCTGCTGGTCGTCCCCGGCCGCGTGTCCCCGGCGGCGGAGGCGGGCCTGGCGGTGTTGCGCGCCCGCATCCGCCGCGTCGCGGAGGCCGGCCGCCTGCGCGTCCCCGAGCCGCGCGCGGTCGACCTGGTCCACGCCGCCGGCACCGGCACGGTGCTCGCCCTGCTGGCCGCGCCGCCGACCGGCCGCGACCCCGGTCTCGCCGACGCGATGTGGGAGGCGGTCGCGCACCGGATCCTGACCGACGTCCCGACCCCGGACGCCGCGCCCGCGCAGCTCACCGACGCCGAACGCGCGCTGCTGGCCGAATGGCTGTCCCGGCCGCGGCAGTGAGTTATTCACCCTCCGGGGGTTTGCGCGATTCGTGGACACTTTTGTCTGCGGTGTAACAACTTTCGGACTCCTCGCGCCATAGGGGACAGCGTTCGCGCTTGTCCGGTCCCCGCCACCCCAGGAGTTCGTGATGAGTTCTCGTCGCTCCACGCTTCCGCGAAGATCCCGACGTGCCTTGGCTTTGGGCGTCGTCGTGCCGCTCGCCCTCGGCTTGGCCGTGGCCGCCGCGCCACCGGCCGCCGCGGTGCCGGCCGGGTTCGCCGACACCGTCGCCATCGGCGGCCTGACCTCGCCGACCGCCGCGGCGCTCGCGCCCGACGGGCGGGTGTTCATCGCCGAGAAGAGCGGCCTGGTCAAGGTCTTCGACTCCCTCGCCGACCCGACCCCGACCGTGTTCGCCGACCTGCGCACCCCGACCCAGGACTTCTGGGACCGGGGCCTGCTCGGGCTCGCGATCGACCCGGGCTTCCCCGCCCGGCCGTACGTCTACGTCTCCTACACCCTCGACGCCGAGCCGGGCGGCACCGCGCCGCGCTGGGGCGACACCTGTCCCACGCCGCCGGGCGCGACCGACCAGGGCTGCGTCGTCACCGGCCGCGTCTCCCAGCTGACCATGGGCCCGGCCGGGACCGCGGTCAGCGAGAAGCCGCTGGTCACCGGCTGGTGCCAGCAGTTCCCCAGCCACTCGATCGGCTCGCTCGCCTTCGGCCCGGACGGCGCCCTGTACGCGGGCGGCGGGGACGGCGCCAGCTTCAACTTCGCCGACTACGGCCAGGTCGGGAACCCCTGCGCCGACCCGCCCTCCCCCGCCGGCACGAACCTCTCGCCGCCGTCGGCCGAAGGCGGCGCGCTGCGCTCGCAGTCCCCGCGCCGGGCGGCCGGACAGCCGGTGCTGCTCAACGGCACGATCCTGCGCATCGACCCCGACACCGGCGCCGGGCTGCCCGGCAACCCGTTCGCGGGCAGCGCCGACGCCAACGCCCGCCGCATCATCGCCTACGGCGCGCGCAACCAGTTCCGGTTCGGCTTCCGGCCGGGCACGAGCGAACTGTGGGCCGGCGACGTCGGCTGGAACACGTGGGAAGAGATCAACCGCGTCGCGAACGTCGGCGACGCCGTGGCCGAGAACTTCGGCTGGCCCTGCTTCGAGGGCACCGCCCGGCAGGCAGGCTACGACGGCGCGAACCTCGACCGCTGCGAATCGCTCTACTCGGCGGGCGGCCAGACCGCGCCGTACTACGCCTACAACCACAACGCCAAGGTCGTCGCGAGCGACCCGTGCCCGACCGGCGGCTCCTCGATCAGCGGCATCGCCTTCGAAGCCGGCAGCAACTACCCCGCCGAGTACGCCGGCGCGCTGTTCTTCGCCGATTCCTCCCGCGGCTGCATCTGGGCGATGCAGGCCTCCGGCGGCCAGCCCAGCCCGAGCCGACTGGTGCCGTTCGTGACCGGAGCCAACGTGCCGGTCCAGGTGCTCACCGGCCCCGGCGGCGACCTGTTCTACGTCGCACTCGGCGCCGGTGAGCTCCGCCGCGTCAGCTACCCCGGCGGCACCAACCGGCCGCCGGTCGCCGCGGCCACGGCGACGCCGTCGAGCGGGCCCGCGCCGCTCACCGTCCAGTTCGACGGCACCGGCTCCACCGACCCGGACGCCGGGGACACCCTGAGCTACGCCTGGGATCTCGACGCCGACGGCGCGTACGACGACTCCGCCGCGCCGCGGCCCACGTGGACGTACGGCACGGCGGCGGCGGTCGACGCGGGGCTGCGGGTGACCGACTCGCACGGCGCGACGGCGACCACGACCGTCCGCGTCACCATCGGGAACCCGGCCGGGCTCGACCCGGTGCCGGTCATCGACACGCCCGACGCCGCGCTCACCTGGTCGGTCGGCCAGACCGTGCCCTTCGCCGGGCGCGCGATCGACGCCCAGGACGGTCAGCTCCCGCCCTCGGCGCTGTCGTGGCGGCTCGCGATCCGGCACTGCGCGGCCAACGGCACCTGCCACACCCACAACGTCCAGGACTTCCCGGGCGTGGCTTCGGGGTCGTTCGTCGCACCGGACCACGAGTACCCGTCGTACCTGCAGCTGACGCTGACCGCGGCGGACTCGACCGGCCGCACCGGGACCAAGACGATCGACCTGCAGCCGAAGACGGTGGCGCTGAACTTCACGTCGAGCCCGAGCCAGGCGATGCTCACCGTCGGCGGGACCCAGCAGCGGACCCCGTTCTCCCGCACGGTGATCGCCGGATCGACGAATTCGATCAGTGCGAACAGCCCGCAGAACCTGCCGCCGCTCAACCTGAAGTACGCCTTCACCAGCTGGGCGCACGGCGGGGCGCGCACGCAGAACGTCGTCGCGCCGCCGGCCGGGGCGACCTACCAGGCGAACTTCCGGCTCTGCTGGCTGCTGCAGCCCTGCTGACCGGGTGGCCCGGCCCCCGCGCGGGGGCCGGGTCAGCCCTTGGGCTCCTTCGTCTTCTCCGCCTTCGTCGACTCCTTCGCCGCCTGCTTGGACTCCTTGGCGGCTTCCTTCGACGCCTGCTTCGACTCCTTCGCGGCTTGCCTGGACTCCTTCGCCGCTTGGTTGCCGTTCGCCGATTGGTTGCCGTCCGCGGCCGTCTCGCCGGCGCCGGTGGTCTCGGCCTGCTCCTCGCCCGCCGCCGCTTCCCCGGACTCCCCCGGCGTCGGCGGCACCGACGTCACCTGAGCTGCCGAGGCCGGTTGCGAACCGCTGCCCGCGGCGGGCACGCCCGCCGCGGGCCCGGTTTCCGCCGGCTGCGAAGCCGCACCGTCGGCGCCCGGCGCCGGCGCGAGGTCGGACGTGCTGGCGCCGATGGTCACGGTCGTGACCAGCGCCGCGCTCGCCGCGGCCACCTTCGCCGCCGTCGCCCACGACAACGCCGACGTGCTCGCCGCGGCACTGGACGAGGCGAGCGATCCCGTGGCGGACAACCACTGCGACACGATCGGGACGCCCAGGATGAGCGGGGCGATCGCGCCGGGCAGTTCTTCGTTGAGCAGCCGGAGGCCGCCGGCGAGTTCCCGGCAGTCGGGGCAGCGGTCGAGGTGGCTGGTGATCCGGTGGGCCTTGTGGTCCCCGATCCCGTCGCGCACGTACCGGGCCAGCTGCCCGGAGACGACCTTGCAGTTCCGCCGCCGCGCGGCCGGGACGTGCTGGTCCAGGTAGGCCTGGCGCAGCCCTTCGCGGGCGCGGTAGGCCAGCGCGGCGACGCCGTTGGGCGTCATCCCGATGTCGGCGGCGATCCGCGCGGGCGATTCGCCGTCGATTTCGGTCCGCCACAGGACAGTTCGCCACCGTTCGGGCAGGCTCGCGAACGCATCCGCGGCGACGCTCGCGTGCAGCCGGCTGTCCACCGGCTCGTCGCTCCGTTCGCCCGGCACGACGTCCGGCACCTCGGCGACGAGCGAGACCGCCGAGTCCCGCCGCCGCCAGCTGATCATCGTGTTCCGGATGGTGGTCAGCAAATACGGCCGGAAATCTTCGTCCGGACCGTCGCCGGAGCGCAGAATCCGTAGTACGCGGGTGAATCCTTCCGCGATCAGGTCGTCCCGCTCGGCCTCGTCGGCCGCGATCGCGGCCGCCACCCGGCGCGCGGCCCCGAGGTGCCGGTCGTACAACCGGCCGTACGCGGCGATGTCCCCGCCGCGCACCGCCTCGATCAAAGCCGCGTCGCTCGGGCCGTCCACCGTCCCGGCCACCGCCGGCACCACCTCGGTCACCACACCCCCTCGCCCGTGCGCTTGCACGTGCAGAACGTTCCGCGAATAGTCGCGCAACGAGTGACACCAGCGCAAGGTTGCGGCCCCGGGAGGACTTCCCGGATTTCTCCGGATCCGAGTGACCGGTGCCTTCGATTTGTCACTTCCCTGAGCTTTCCCCGGCGAATCCACCCCCGCCGCCGGGCCCGTCGTTGCCCTCTTCCGTACCGGCGAGTAGAAGACGAAGGCGGTGGCCGGGCCGGCCACCGCGTTCGTGTCCGATGTGGACGGTGGCGGGAGCCGGAGCCGACCCGCCGCGGCCACCACCAGGAAGGATTCCCATGCGCAGAGCCCTGCTCGTCCTGCTGACCGCGCTCCTGCCCTGTCTCGTGCTCACCGCACCCGCGCGCGCCGGCGCGCCCGCCGTGACGGCGATCCCCGCGAACGCCGGCCGGGGCTGGCCGGTCAGCGGCTCCCAAGGCGTCCTCGACCTCGCCGCGCGCGGGTACGTCGAGGAGGAGTACCTTCTTTCCGGCCAGGCCGACACGTACGCCCAGACCGGCCTGTGGACCGAAGACGGGCGATGGGCCACCCGGATCGTGAGCACCGGCACCCCGTACACCACGCGGCTGGTCGTGGTGCGGCCGGCGGATCCCGCGCGCTTCAACGGCACCGTCGTGGTCGAGTGGCTCAACGTCAGCTTCGGCGTCGACATCCCGGTCGACTTCTCGCAGTCTTACGAGCACTTCACGCGTGAGGGCTACACCTACATCGGCGTGACGACGCAGAAAGCGGGTGCCGACAAGCTCAAGAGCCTCGACCCAGGCCGGTACGCCGGCGTGGACCTGAGCGGGGATGCGCTTTCCTACGACGTGTTTTCCCAGGCCGCGCAGGCCGTCCGGGCCACACCGCGGCTGCTCGGCGGCCGGACGCCGTCGGTCGTGCTGGCCACCGGCCACTCGCAGTCGGCACTGCGCCTGACCACCTACGCCAACGCGATCCAGCCGGTGCGCCACGCCTACGACGGCATCCTGATCCACGGCCGCGCCGCGCCGGCGGCCCCGATCGGCGACGGCGCCCTCGGCCCGCTCTCCGCCCGCATCCGCACCGATCTCGACGTGCCGGTGTTCGTCCTGCAATCCGAAACCGACGTCGTCGCTTCGGCTTCGGTCCGCCAGAACACGGCACGGGTGCGCACCTGGGAGGTGGCCGGCACCGCGCACGCCGACCAGTACGGGCTCGACCTCTACAACGCCGCCAACGCGCGGGACGGCTCCCTCAACGGCGGCGCGCCGACGACGTGCGACAAGCCGGTCAACAGCATGACCTTCCGGTACGCGGAGAACGCGGCGTTCGCGCACCTGGACCGCTGGGCCCGCGGTGGCGGCGCCCCGCCCCTCGCGCCGCCGATTTCGCTGCTGCTCAACGTCATCGTCGTGCGCGACGCCGATCAGAACGCCCTCGGCGGCGTCCGGCTGCCGGATTTCGAAGCCCCGCTGGCGGCCTACGCGCCGAACAACAGCGGCGGCAACGTCCCGGGTGCCTGCCTGCTGCTCGGGACGACGACACCGTTGTCACCGGCGCGGATCCGGCAGCTGTACCCGGACCACGCCACGTACGTCGCGAAGTTCACCGCGGCGGCGGACCGGGCGCTGCGGGCGGGCTACCTGCTGGGCGCCGACCGTGACGAGGCCGTGGCCCGCGCCCAGGCGGCCCCGGTGCCGTGACGCTTCAGTGCCCGCCCGGCCACCGCGGGGCGGGCACTGAAACCTGTTCCAGCACGTGAGCAAGCCGCCAAACCTTGCCCCGTCGTCGGATGTTGCCCGAAACAGTAACGTGTTCTAGTCTGACGCCGTGGAAGGGAGCCCGATGGACGAGCAGGCGATGCGGTACCCGAACCACCTCGGACACCTCGTCGTGTCCGCCCTCAAGCGCCACCGGGACAAGCCCGTGATGGTGCTCGGCGACACCACGCTGACCGGGGGCCGGACCGCCGAACAGGTCAGCCAGTACGCCCAGGCCTTCGAGGCGCTCGGGGCCGGCACCGGGGCACCCGTGGCGCTGCTGTCGCTGAACCGGCCCGAAGTCCTGCTCGTCATCGCCTCCGGGCAGGTGCAGGGCTCGCGGCGGACCGCGCTGCACCCGCTGGGCTCGCTCGACGACCACGCCTACATCCTCGCCGACGCCGGCATCACCACGCTGATCATCGACCCGGTGCCCGCCTTCGTCGACCGCGCGCTCGGCCTCCTGGAGAAGGTGCCCGGGCTGACCCGGGTGCTCACCATCGGACCGGTGCCGGACGCCCTGTCCCACGTCGGCAAGGACCTGACCGCCGCCGCCGCCGGGTTCGAGCCGCGGCCGCTCGTGCCGGTCGAGCTGCCGCCGGACCAGGTCGTGTCCATCACCTACACCGGCGGCACCACGGGGAAACCCAAGGGCGTCATGGGTACCGCGCGGGCGATGACCACGATGACCCAGATCCAGCTTTCCGAGTGGGAGTGGCCCGAAGCGCCGAAGTTCCTCATCTGCACCCCGCTTTCCCACGCCGGCGCGGCGTTCTTCGCGCCGACGCTGCTCAAGGGCGGTTCCCTGGTCGTGCTGCCGAAGTTCGACGTCGCCGAAGTGCTGCGCGTCATCGAAGAGCAGCGGATCACCGCCACCATGCTGGTGCCGACCATGCTCTACGCCCTGATGGACCACCCCGACTCGCGCACCCGCGACCTCTCGTCGCTGCAGACGGTCTACTACGGGGCGGCGTCGATCAACCCGGTGCGGCTGCGCGAGGCGATCGACCGGTTCGGGCCGATCTTCGCGCAGTACTACGGCCAGTCCGAAGCCCCGATGGCGATCAGCTACCTCGCCAAGGGCGACCACGACGACGCGCGGCTGGCGTCCTGCGGGCGGCCGTCGGCCTTCCTCCGCACGGCGCTGCTCGGCCCCGACGGTGTCCCGGTCGCCCCCGGCGAGCCCGGCGAGATCTGCGTTGCCGGGCCGCTGCTGGCCGGCGGTTACTGGAACCTGCCGGAAGTCACCGCCGAGACCTTCCGCGACGGCTGGCTGCACACCGGCGACGTCGCCCGCGAGGACGAGGACGGGTTCTGGTTCATCGTCGACCGGGTCAAGGACATGATCGTCACCGGCGGGTTCAACGTGTTCCCCCGCGAGGTGGAGGACGTCGTCGCCGAGCACCCCGCGGTCGCGCAGGTCGGCGTGATCGGCACGCCGGACGAGAAGTGGGGCGAGGCCGTGACGGCGGTCGTCGTCCTGCGCGAAGCCCTGGACGAGGCCGCGATCGAGCGTCTCACCACCGAGATCCAAGCGGCGGTACGAGAGCGCAAGGGCCCGGTGCACGTCCCCAAACAGGTGATCGTCGCCGCTTCCCTGCCGATGACGGGGCTGGGCAAGCCGGACAAGAAGGCGCTCCGCGCTCAGTACGAGCCCCGCAGCGCCGCCGTGTAGGGCGTTATACGGCGGCGAGCTTGCCCGGGTTCATCATCCACAGCACCTGGTCGATGCCTTCTTCGGACGCGGTGACGGTGAGCACGGTGAAGATTTCGCCGTCCCGCGAGAGCAGCATGGCGTGCGCGCCGTTGACGAACGCCGGCGTCACCGACACCCCTTCCCAGAACCGGGTGGCGAACGCGCGGACGTACTTCGCCACCGTCGTCGCGCCGCGCACCGGGATGCGCGAAGCCCGGGCCGCTCCCCCGCCGTCGGAGTAGCTGATCACGTCGGCGGCGAAGAGCTGCTCCAGCGCCGCCAGGTCGCCGGCCTGGGCCGCGGCGACGAACGCGGTCAGCAGGCGGCGCTGCTCGGGCAGCCCGGCGGGCGTGCGGCGCCCGGCCGCCAGGTGCTTGCGCGCCCGGCTGACCAGCTGGCGGGCCGCGGCTTCCGTCGTCTGCACGATGTCGGCGATCTCGCGGTACGGGTAGTCGAACGCTTCGCGCAGCACGTAGGCCGCGCGCTCGGTCGGGGTGAGCTTTTCCAGCAGGAGGAGCACGGCGAGCTCGAGCACGGCGCCCCGTTCGGCACCCAGCTGCGGGTCGGCGGCCGTGTCGACCGGCTCCGGCAGCCACGGGCCGACGTAGGTTTCGTGGCGCGCGTAGGCGGTCTTGGTGGCGTTGATCGCCAGCCGGGTGGTGGTCGTGGCGAGGTAGGCGGCGGGGTTGAGCACCGCGGCCCGGTCGCTCGCCTGCCAGCGCAGCCAGACATCTTGCAGGAGGTCCTCGGCGTCGACGGCGCTGCCGAGCATGCGGTAGGCGATGCCGAACAGCCGCGGCCGCACCTCGCCGAACACGGCGGCGGCGTCGTCGAGACCCTCCACGGTTCCGAATCCTGTCACAAATCCGCGCGCTGTCTTGTCGTAGCGGGTGTGCGGCGTCCCGGGACCGTCCGGGGCGCGCCGGAACGGAAAGGACGCCCCATGAAGGTCGTCGTCATCGGCGGGACCGGTCTGATCGGCACCGCCCTGGTCGCGAGGCTGGCCGGGCACGGGCACGAGGCGGTGCCCGCCGCGCCGAGCACCGGCGTGAACACGCTCACCGGAGCGGGCCTCAAGGAGGTGCTGCGGGGCGCGGACGTCGTCGTCGACGTGTCGAACTCGCCGTCGTTCGCCGACGACGACGTGATGGCCTTCTTCACCACCTCGACCCGGAACATCGTCGAGGCCGCGAAGGACGCGGGCGCCGGGCACTACGTCGCGCTCTCGGTGGTCGGCACGGACCGCCAGCCCGGCGTCGGGTACTTCCGCGCCAAGCTCGTGCAGGAGGAGCTGATCACCGCGGCCGGCCTGCCGTTCTCGATCGTGCGCGCCACGCAGTTCTTCGAGTTCGCCGGCGGCATCGCGGACACCTCGACCACCGACGGCGTGGTCCGGCTGCCCGGCGCGGGCGTGCAGCCGATGGCGGCCGCGGAGGTCTCGGCCGCCGTCGGGCGGACCGCCGCGGGGACGCCGGTCGGCGGCGTCACCGAGGTGGCGGGCCCCGAGGTGTTCGGCCTCGACGAGTGGGTCCGCCGCGTGCTGACCGCGCGTTCCGACCCGCGCGAGGTGGTCACCGACCCGGCGGCGCCGTACTTCGGAGCCGTCCCGGGGCCGGAAGACCTGCTGCCCGGCCCGGGCGCGCACCTCGCGGAGACGACCCTCGGCACCTGGCTGACCCGGTCGTGACGCGGTCCCGCACGGGTGGCGCGGTGCCACCCGTGCGGGATCGGCTTGCACGTCTCGCTGTCCTGCACCCGCAGGGACAGCCGCAGTTTCATCCCCTGCTTGTCCTCGCGGACGTCGCTGCGGATCTTGTCGGCGTCGAAGTAGTACGGCCCCTGGGTGGTGGCGCGGTGAGGGTGCACGTCCGCGCGCCGGCCTGCACGGATGACCATGCTGCTACGCTTTACTCAACTAATTGACTAGGTGAGGTGGCGCAATGAGCAGCTTCCGCAAGGCCGTCGAGGCCCGTGATCCCGAGGCCATGGCCGCGACGCTCGCGGAGAACGTCGTGTTCCGCAGCCCGGTGGCGTTCAAGCCCTACCCCGGCAAGGCGATCACCGCCGCGATCCTGCGGGGTGTCCTGCGCGTCTTCGAAGATTTCCGTTACGTGCGCGAGCTGAGCGGCGACGAGGGCCGGGACCACGCGCTCGTCTTCGAAGCCCGGATCGGGGACGTGCGGGTCGAGGGCTGCGACTTCCTGCACCTCGACGCCGACGGCCTGATCGACGAATTCACGGTGATGGTCCGCCCGCTGTCGGCGGCGCAGGCACTGGCCGAGGCGATGGCGGCGCAGTTCGAGCAGATTCAGCGCGAAGCGCTCAACTAAGTGAGTATGGCACTGCGCCACGCCCTGATGGCGGCGCTGCTCGAAGGCGAGGCGTCGGGCTACGACCTGGCGAAGGGTTTCGACGCCTCGGTGGCGAACTTCTGGGCGGCGACCCCGCAGCAGCTCTACCGCGAACTCGACCGGATGGCGACCGGCGGCCTGGTCGCGGCCCGGCTCGTGCACCAGGAACGCCGTCCGGACAAGCGCCTGTTCTCGCTGACCGAGGCCGGGCGCCGGGCGTTGCGCGAGTTCACCGCGCGCCCGCCCCGCCCGGGCGTGATCCGCGACGAGCTCATGGTCCAGGTGCAGGCGGTGGACGAGGGCGACGAGGCGGCGGTGCAGGCCGCGCTCGAGGAGCGGATGGCCCGCGCGGAAGCCAAGATCGCCCGCTACGAGCGGCTCCGCGCGCGGCTGCTGGACGGCCGCTTCGAAGACGACTACCTCGCCGAGGCGGAGCGGATCGGGCCGTACCTGACGCTGATGCGCGGGCTGGCGTTCGAGCGCGAGAACCTGCGGTGGTGCGAGCAGTCCCTGAAGATCCTGCGGCGCCGCGCGGCCGGCACCTAGCGCGTCAGCTCAAGCCGGCGTCGTGGACCAGGATCGCCACCTGGGTGCGGTTCGCCGCCGCGAGCTTGGCCATGATGCGTCCGATGTGGACTTTGATCGTCGACTCGCTCACCACGAGCGCCTTCGCGATCTCCGCGTTGCTCTGGCCGCGTCCGATGTGGACGGCGACGTCGTGCTCCCGCGGTGTCAGCACCGACAGCCGGGCCCTGGCCTGGACGCTCCCGCCGCCCGAGGCGAAGTCCGCGAGCAGGCGCTTGGTGATCTTCGGGGACAGCATCGCCTCGCCGCGGGCCGCCACCCGGACCGCCGTCACCAGCTCGCGGGGCGGGGTGTCCTTGAGCAGGAAGCCCGCCGCGCCGTGGCGCAGCGCCGTGTAGACGTACTCGTCGACGTCGAACGTCGTCAGCACGACCACCGCGGGCGCCGCCGGGTGGCCGGCCAGCCGCTTGACCACCTCGAGGCCGTCGACCTTCGGCATCTGGACGTCGGTGAGCACGACGTCCGGCCGGTGGCGGTCGGTCAGCTCGACCGCGTGCGAGCCGTCGGTGTCCTCGGCGACCACTTCGACGTCGTCGGCCGACTCGAGGATCATCCGGATGCCGCTGCGGACGAGTTCCTCGTCCTCCAGCAGCACGACCTTCACCGTCATCATGCTTCCCTTCCCACCGGGAACCGGGCCAGCACCCGGAACCGGCCGTCGCCCGCCGGGCCCGTCCGCAGGTCGCCGCCCGCCAGTTCCACCCGTTCCCGCATTCCGACCAGCCCGTAGCCGGACCCCGGGACGGCGCTGCCGTGCGGGGTGAGCCGGTTGGTCACCTCCACCGCGAGCCGGTCACCGGTGACGTCCAGCCGGACGTCGACCGCCGCGTGCGGCGCGTGCTTGCCCGCGTTGGTCAGCGCTTCCTGCACGACCCGGTAGACGGCGCGGCCGACCTGGTCCGGCACCACGGGCAGCGGGTCGGGCAGCGCCAGCTCGACCCGCGCACCGGTCGCGGCGACCTCTTCCACCAGGTCTTCCAGCGACGCGAGCACCCCGGCGCCCGGCACCTCGACGGCGTCGTCGCGCAGCACGCGCAGGATGTCCCGCAGCTCGTCGAGCGCGGACGCGCTGGTGGCCCGGATCGTCTCGGCGGCCTGCTCGGTCTTCTCGTCCGGCGCCCGCAGCGACAGCGCGCCGGCCTGCAGCGCGACGGCCGTCACGCGGTGGGCGACGACGTCGTGCATCTCCCGCGCGATCCGCCGCCGCTCGGCGAAGACCGCCTGGTCGGCCAGCAGTGTGCGGGTGCGCTCGGCTTCGTCGGCCCGCTCCCGCAGCACGGCCAGCAGGGCGGCGCGCTGGTGCATCCACAGGCCGGCCAGCGCCGGGCCGAGCACGAAGAAGCCCAGCACGAGCACCAGCAGCGTGAAGCTCGCCGGCGCCCGCAGCACCGGCACGACGTTCCCGGCGATCCCGGCGATGACGACCGCCAGCCCGGTCACGACGCTCACGCCGTACCGGACGGCGACCGAGTACTGCGCCACCATCAGCGGCAGCAGCGTCACCCCGGCCGGCATGCACGCGACCGCGACCAGCAGCACCAGGAACGGCCAGCGCCGCCGCACGAGCAGCGCGAGCCCCGAGACGACCACCGCCGGCACGTAGAGCGCCGGGTGCGGGTCACGCGGGTCACCGCCGGCGAGGGTGACCGCGATGATGGCGGCGGCCACGGCGACGTCGAGCGCGAGCAGGAGGGCGCGCCCGTCCCACCACACCAGCGCTCGCCTCATCGTGCCCAGGTTAGGGCGCACGCGGTCAGCCGTCACGGCGAGGCAGGGTGAAGGTCACGACCGCGAGCCCCGCGGCCACCAGCCCCGCGAACACCCCGGTGCCCGAGGGAGCGGACAACGCGGTGCCGCTGAACGGCAAGGCGGTCATGGGCACGCCGCCGAGCGCGGCCAGCGCCGTCTCCGCGACGAACACCCACACCGCGAAGACCCCGATCGCCGGCCCGGTGTGCCGCAGCAGCCCGCCGAGCGCGACCCCGGCGAGTCCGGAAAGGACGGTCAGCAGCAGCACGCCCGCGACCGCCCTGCCTGCCGCCCCCGCGCCGGCAGGCAGGGCACCCCCACCGGTGAGCACCCCGGCGGCGGTCAGCACCGCCATCAGCACCCCGCCGCCCAGCCCGAGCCCGGCGGTCACGAGCGCCCGCGCCCCGACGATCCGGGCCGGCGAGCGCAGCACGAGCTTGGTGGTGGCGAGGGTCCCGTGCTGGTGGTCGAGCCCGAACGCGGCCACCCCCACGGCGGCGACGAGCAAGGCGCCCACGCGGTCGGTGAGGCCGAACGCGGAGGTGAACGCGTCCAAGCTGCCGAGGTCGCGTTTGAGCCCCCAGTAGAGCCCGGAGGCGAACTGAACGGCCCCGGCGCCGGCGAGCAGCAGCCACGTGGAGCGCAGGGACCGGACGCGGAACCATTCGTAGGCGAGGGCGTGCTTCACGACCCCACCCCCCGGTACCGCACGGCCGCCGCGGTCGCGGCCAGGAAGGCGTCCTCCAGGCCGCTGCGCCGCACGAACAGCTCGTGCACGGCCACCCCGGCACGCGCGGCGACCGCGGCCACCCGGCCGGTGTCCGCCGTCTCCACGACCAGTTCGCCCGCCGTCTCCTGCCTCACGCGCAGGCCGTCGCGGGCCAGCGCCACCAGCAGCGCGCTGGGCTGCGAGGCGCGCACCACGACATCGGCCCGCGCGTGTTCCCGCACGAACTCCTCCAGCGGCCCGGCCGAGACGAGCCGCCCGGCGCCGATCACGATCAGGTCCTCCGCGAGCAGGGACACCTCGGCGAGCAGGTGCGAAGACGCGAGGATCGTGCGCCCCTCCCCCGCCAACCCGCGCAGCAGATCCCGGATCCACCGCACTCCCTCCGGATCCAGGCCGGTGGCCGGCTCGTCCAGGATCAGGTACTCCGGGTCGCCGAGCAGCGCCGTGGCCAGGCCGAGCCGCTGCTTCATGCCGAGGCTGAAGCGGCCGGCGGGCCGGTTCGCGGCCGACTCCAGCCCGACGGCCGCCAGGACCTCCCGGACCCGCCGGGCGGGCAGGCCGCCGCCCGCGGCGACCATCCGCAGGTGCGCGGCGGCCGTCCGCGCCGGGTGCACCGCGGCGGCGTCGATGAGCACGCCGACCGTCCGCAGTGGACCGGGGACGTCCGCGTAAGCCCGCCCACCGAACGTGGTCCGGCCCGCGCCGCGGGTCAGGCCGAGCATCAGGCGGATGGTCGTCGACTTGCCGGCGCCGTTGGGGCCGAGGAAGCCGGTGACGACGCCGGGCCGCACGGTGAACGAAAGCCCGGAGACGCCGGTGCCGCCGCGGTAGGTCTTGGTCAGCCCCTCCGCGACGATCATCGGCGGGCCGGCAGGTAGGCGTCGCGCCGGCCGACCGCGAACCACAGCAGGCTGCCCAGGAACGGCGCGCAGAAGGCGAAGATCACCCAGACGAGCTTCATGCCCCCGGTCAGCCGCGAGCCGAGGATGCTGACGAGCGCGGACAGGAACAGCACGACGAAGGCCAGCACGACGGCGCCGGTCAGGCCGAGCAGGAGCCACGACCAGGTTTGTTCGTGGCCTTGGACCAAGTCGGCCGGGTGCATCGGTTCTCCTTGCGACGACGGGAAAGGCGACACGTCCATGATCGCTCTTCCCCGAGGCGCGCACATCGGGAGTCCGGAGGACCCCGGGTCATCAGAAAGTACTACTCCGGACCGGGCGCTTGTACGGCTCTTGTACGGCCACCCCCGACCATCGGCCGCACAAAGCGTTCTGGAGGACTCGTGAGAACCACACTCAAGGCCGCGGTCGCCACCATCGGCCTGGCCACCGCACTCACCGGCCTGGCCGCCCCCGCCGCGCAGGCCGCGTCGGCCTACCCGGTTTCGACCACAGTGGACGGCCGGACCGTCAAGGACCCCGGCGTCGCCGTCGGTGCGCAGCGCATCGCGAACATGTACCCGGCGGGCACCTCGGTCACCCTGGCCTGCCAGGACACCGGCCCGGCCTACGGCGGCAGCAGCGTCTGGGACCTGACCACCGACGGCCTGTGGGTGCCCGACGCCTACGTCAAGACCGGCTCGACGTCGATGGTCGCGCCCCGGTGCACGACCCCGCACGCCTTCCCGGCCAAGGCCGACCTCGACGGCCGCGCGCACAAGGGTGACGCGGCCGGCGCGACGGGCAGCGTCGCCGACAAGTACCTCACCGGCGCTGCGGTGCCCGTGGTCTGCCAGGCCACCGCGTCGGACGAGATCTGGGACTTCACCGCCGACAACCTGTGGGTGCCCGACGCCTACGTCAAAACCGGCACCGACGGCTTCGTCGGCGGCGTCCCGCACTGCGACACCGACGGCCTCGAGCCGGGCGGCTCGACGTCCGCCGCGGACCCGCGAGCCGACAGCGCGATCGCGTTCGCCAAGGCGCGGCTGGGCCACACCGACTGGAACAACCAGTGCGAGCTGTTCGTCGAACGCGCTTTCGGCACGAGCGGCCGGTTCGCCAGCGCCACGACGCACTACCAGTGGCAGAAGAGCAACGGCCGGATCCACACCGGCTCGGTCGCCCCGGCCGGCGCGGCGGTCTTCTTCACCAGCACCACCAGCAACGGGCACATCATGCTCGCGCTCGGCGGCGGGGTCGCGATCAGCACCGGCCCGTCGGTCTACCAGACGAGCACCTACGCGCAGCGCTCCGACTACCTCGGCTGGGCCTACGTCCCGTCGAGCTGGTGAACGGATACCGCCCATCCGGCGAAGGCTGTTGCTCTTCCACCTGTCCGGCACGACGATGAGCCGGGCACCGATCGGACTCTTGGGGGTCAGATGAAACTGCGCCATCGATGGACCAGGGCCGCGCTCGCCGCCGGCGTGCTCGCGGGCCTGCTCGCCGCTCCCCCCGCCGCGCTCGCCGCCGCGGGACCGACCACCCTCACCGCGAGCCAGTACACCCTCGCGGCGAACTACAACCAGTTCGACACCGTGAACAACGCGCTGGTCTCGACGCTGGGCACGGCGGCCGTGCACACCGTGATGGAGAACGCGAACCACGACCGCACCGCCCTGCCGTCGTCGTTCTCCGTGTCCGGTCTGTCCGGCGGTTTCCGCTTCGACAGCGGCGACAACTCCGACTGCGCGAACTACCCGCAGGGCATCACCACCAGCCGGGACGCGGTCGGCACGGCCAACAGCGGCAACTACGACGGCCACCAGCTCGTGCTGGTCAGCTGGTACACCAAGGACGGCTGCGACGGCGCCCAGCAGCGCAGCCGCATCACGCTGGTCGACTGGGACGCCACCTACCCGAACGCCTACCGCAAGGTCCTGCTGGTCGAGCCGACCGGGACCGCGGCGGCGCCGGACTTCAAGGACATCCCGATCCACGCGGGCGGCGTCTCCTGGTACGGCGACTACCTCTACGTCGCCGACACCGGGAAGGGCATGCGCGTGTTCGACATGCGCAAGATCCTCAAGACGAACACCGGCGGGACCGCCGACCAGATCGGGCACCAGAGCGGCAGCACGTACTACGCGCACAACTACGCCTACGTCCTGCCGCAGGTGGGGTCGATCACGTCGAAGACGACGTCGGGCACGAACCTCGCGTGGTCGTCGATCTCGCTCGACCGGGTCAGCAAGTCGATCGTGATGACCGAGTACACCTGCCCGTCGGGCTGCACGGACTACCCGAACCGGGCGCCGCGGGCGATCCGCTACCCGTTCGCCTCCTCCGGCGTGTTCGCCGCCACGACGACGGCGAGCCAGGCGCTGCAGCTGCCCTGGTACAAGCTCAACGGCGTCGCGTCGCACAACGGCCGCTGGTGGTTCAACTCCTCCGGCCAGAAGCAGCTCTACTACTGGAAGCCGGGCGCGAGCTCCTCGACGTTCGCGTGGGTGGGCAGCGGCGAGAGCATCTCCTACTGGGAGGACGACACCGCCGCGGACCTGCTGTGGTCGCTGCAGGAGGGCGCGGGCAACCGCAACGTCTTCGCGGTCACCCAGGCCACCTACGGCGGTGGCTGAGGTAGCCTGACCACATCGGACGATTCGGACAGCACAGCGACCCGAGGCGGTACCGCCGCCTCGGGTCGCTGCTTGCCGTCCTGTTGTTCCTCGGCGGCGCCCCGGCGGTCCAGCCGTGGGCACCGGCCCCGGACGGCCCGGCGGTGGCCACCGCGCCTTCGCACGACCTGATCTCGGTCCGCCCGGCCGTCCCGCGCGGGCCGGCCACCACCCCGGTCCCGTCGGCGATCGCCCCGGCCCCGGCCGGCGTCGCGCCCGCCCCGAAGTGGTGGCGCGCCGAACTCCCCGGCGAGGCACTCCGGGCGACCGCGCTCCCGACCTCGCGCTCCACCCGCGCCCCGCCGTCCTTCGCGAGCTGAACCCCCTCACACGACGCCCCGTTCGGCGTCGTGCTCACTGCTGCGCGAAGGAAACCCCATGTCCGTTGTCGTGTTGACCCTGCTCGCCGCCACCGCCGCGGCCGCCGCCGGCCTGCTGTGGAAGATGTACCGGGCCGACGAGCCCCTGCTCGGCGGGCTCGCCATCTGCCTGCTGGTCGGCCCCGGAACGGTGCTCGCGTTCCTGCACGTGGGCCTGGCCGCCTAGCGTCGCGTCCACGTCCGGTAAGGCACCCCAATGTGGCGTTGGGTGCGTTGAACGCACCGAACGCCACATTGGGGTTGTTTCCATCGTGGTTGTGGCTGGTCGCGGTGGTGAACACGCGGTGTTTCGGTGACCTGGCAAGAAGTGCCGACCGGACCGGGGTGGCCTTGCCGCGACAGACCCTGACCATGGTCGCCGAGTTGATCCGCCGCCACCGAGGTCGGCTGCGCTCACGCTGGCGCAAAGCCACCCCCGCCGGACAGGCGCGGGTCGTGCTGCGTCACGACCCGCGCCGGGCCGACCTCGGCGGCGGGACGGGTGTGTCGGCCTCCACGATGCGGCCCTGGGTCCTGAAAGTCATCGCCCTGCTCGCCGCCCGGTGCGGCCAGGCCGCACTGCCGACATCACCGCCGGCCGCCGGCCGCGGATCCGGGAACGTCTCCACACCCGAGGCCTGACCCCGGCCGGCACAGAGACATCCGCACCACCCGTAATTGCCGTATCTGCGCTGGAGCCTGTGAGCAGATCGTGCTCACTCCCTATGAAGCCGAAGCCCGCCGGCCGCTGACGAAGGCCCAGCAGCAGGCGAACGCGGAGTTTGTCCTGGACAACCTCCGGATGGCACCGGGGCAGGCCAACCCGGCCTGACCAGTGCTCGACCCGGCCGTCGGACAAGCAGCGACGCGCGAACCTAGCCCAGGTCCGGCGCCGGGCGGAGCTCGATCGTCGTTCCGGGCTCGTGCAGCTCGAGGACGACGATCGCGTTCGTACCCTTCCGCCACAACGGCTTCGGTGCGTACAGGGTCCGCTGCGGCCCGATCTTCCAGTAGCGGCCGAGGTTGAAGCCGTTGAGCCACACCACGCCCTTCTCCCAGCCGGGCAGGGCGACGAAGCCGTCTTCGGGGGCCGTGATGTCGGTCGTGAAGCGGTGGAACGCCGGGGCCGCGACGCTGCCGGAGCCGAAGCGCAAGCCCGACAGGTCGTCGAGCGGGAGCGGGCGGATCTCCCAGCCGAACAGCTTCTGCTGGGTGCTCATCGCGACCCAGCCGTCGATGCCCTTCCGGTCGGCGAGGTAGGGGCCGTAGTTCACCCGGCCCATCGCGTCGACCAGGATGTCCAGCCTGGTCGACGGCTTCGTCAGCTTCAGGTCCAGCGTGCCCGCCGGCCGGTTGCGGTCCAGCACGCCCAGCGGCGAGCCGTCGGCGAAGACCAGTGCCCGGTCGGCCAGGCCGTGGATGCTCAGCGGGCCGGAATGCGGGCCCTGGACCGTGGTGCGGTAGTGGATCAGGCCGGTCGCCTGCCCGAGGCGTTCCATCGGCACCGGCTGCGCGGACCGCACCGGTTTCGCCAGCGCGTCCAGGGAGTCCAGCAGCGGCACCGCCCCCGACGCCGTCAGGGTCCGCGCCGCCAGCCGGGCGGACGGTCCGGGCGCCGGCGCGACGACGCCGGTGTACTTCGTCAGCACGGGCCGCAGCGCGGTGAACTTGGCGCCGAGGTCGCCCGCTTCGCCGACCGGTGAGTCGTAGTCGTAGCTGGTCACGGTCGGCTGGTAGGTGGTGCCCGAGGTGTTGGCCCCGGCGGTGAACCCGAAGTTCGTGCCGCCGCAGGCCATGTAGAGGTTCACCGACGCGCCGGTGGCCAGCAGGGCGTCCACAGAGGACGCCATCCGCGCGGCGTCGCGCGTGTTGTGCTGCTCGCCCCAGTGGTCGAACCAGCCGTCCCAGTACTTCGCCATCAGCGCCGGCTTGCCCGGCTGGAACGCCTTGAGCGCGGCCAGGCCGGACGCGGGATCGCCGTCGCCGGTGCCGGCCTCGAAGGTGCCCGGCAGGGAACCGAAGCGCAGGAAGAAGTCCGACGCGCCGTCCGCGGCGAACAGCAGGCTCGTCATGCCCCGGCTCCGCAAGCCGTCGCGCAGGTGGGCGAGGTAGCTCGTGTCGTTTCCGTAGCTGCCGTACTCGTTCTCGATCTGGACGGCGACGATCGGGCCGCCGTGCTGGGCTTCCAGCGGCGCGAGCCGCGGGATCAGCTGGTCGTACCAGGCGTCGACGGCCTCGAGGTACGCCGGATCCGCGCAGCGCAGCTCCAGGTCCCGGTCGGCCAGCAGCCACGCCGGGAGCCCGCCGAACTCCCACTCCGCGCAGATGTACGGGCTCGGCCGCACGATCACCGGGAACCCGAGCTCCCGCGCGAGCCGGAGGAACGCGGGCAGGTCGCGCCACCCGCCGAAGTCGGCGCGACCCGGCTTCGGCTGGTGGAAGTTCCACGGCACGTACGTCTCGACGGTGTTTAGCCCCAGCGCCTTCAGCCGCAGGAGCCGGTCGCGCCACTGGTCCGGGTGGATCCGGAAGTAGTGGATCGCCCCCGACACGATCTGGAACGGCTTCCCGTCCAGCAGGAACTCTTCGCCGGACACGCTCAGGCCGCGCCGTCCCGCCGCGCCCGCCGGACCGGCCAGCACCGCGCCTGCCGTGATCGCCGCCGCGCCGCCGAGGAAGCTCCGCCTGCTCACCGCGTTCACGCCTGCCCCCGCAGCTCGACCAGAAGAGCATCGAGGACACCGTCGCCGACGAGGGCCTGCCGCACGCCCCACCGGTTGGTGTCGCCGGTCTTGACCGCCGTGGCTCGTGTGACGAGGTCGTCGGCGGCCGCCGTCAGCCGGTCGGCCGCCGCCTGGTCGCCGCGGGTGGCGGCGGCCAGCGCGTCGAGCCGGGTGACCAGCGCGCCACCCCACAGCGCGGTCGCGTCCAGCCACGGTCCGGCCTCGGCGACGAACGCGCTCCGCACCCGGCCGCCGCGGATCACCCCGGCGGCGTCGCGGACGCGGACCGCGTACGCCCGGAGTTCGGCCAGGGCCCGGTGGTCCCCCGCGTTCCAGTGCCGCCAGAAGTCCGCGGCCTTCGCGGCCAGAACCGGCGCCTGCGGCTGCCACGGCGTCGGGCCGAACGTCGGGGCCAGGTGTTCGAGGTCGGCGAACACGGTCAACGCCGCCGTGGCCCGCGGGTCACCCCCGGCGAGCCGGGCCAGTGCCTGCGGCCACGACCGCTGCGGCGAGTAGCCGGCGTCGTTCCACGCGAAGTCCGCGGCACCGAATTCGGCGACCTCGCTGGCGGCCTCCTGGTTCATCGGGTTGGCGACGATCCCGTTGAGGTAGGCCGAGAGCCCGGCTTCCCGTTGCGCGTAGGGCGCGAGCAGCAGCCGTCCGGCCGACTGCTCGTAGTCGTTGACCGGGTAGTTGTCCCAGAGGAACACCTTGCGACCGTACACAGTGGACACCTGCGCGGCTTCGGCCGTGGTGACGCTCGGCGGCACGACGTCGGTCCCGGTCCACTGCACGACGACCGAAGGATCGAGGTGCTCGCGCAGTTCGGTCTTGTACGGCGAATCCTTCAGGTCGCTGTACTCGGTCGGCACGGTCTGCAGCGGCCGGACGCCCTGGTGGGTCTGGCCGAACTCCTCGGTGATCGCGTTGAGCAGCGAGACCTGCGCCGCGCCCGCGGCGGCCTGGCCGGGCGCTCCGAACGCCGTCTGGTCGGCGGCGCAGTTCCACTTCGTGTACGAGATGTCGTCGAACGGCAGCGAAAACGAGCGCACGCCGAGGTCGTAGACCGCCTGGAACTTCGCTTCGACCGCGGCGACGTCGGCCGCCGAGGAGAAGCAGATCGAGACGCCGGGCGAGAGCGCGTAGGTGAATTCGACGTGGTGGGCGCCTGCCGAGCGCACCAGCTGCCCGAGCGTGGCCAGCTCGTCGGCCGGGTACGGGTCGCGCCACCGCGCGCGCAGGTAGGTGTCGTCCTTGGCACTGTAGATGTAGGTGTTCGCCTTGACCTCGCCGAGGAAGGCGAGCTGGCGCAGCCGGTCCGCGGTCGTCCACGGCGGACCGTAGAAGCCCTCGATCGACCCGCGCAGCGCCATGTCCGGCCAATCGCGCACGGCCGCGCCGGCGATCGCCCAGCCGTGTCCGCTCCGGACGAACAGCTGCCGCAGCGTCTGCACGCCGTAGTACTGCCCGGCGCCGTCGCGCCCGCCGATCGTGATCCCGGTGCGGGACACGCTGAGCGCGTACCCCTCGGCCTGCCCCGGAACGTCGCGACCGGTGCTGCCGAGCCGGACGGCCAGGCCGCGGCCCCCGGTCTTGACGCCGTGGTCGCGCAGCAGCGAGGTCAGCAGGTCCTTCGCCGCCGGGTCGGTGGTGGCGTCGGTGACGAGCGCGACCGACGACGGCAGCGGCACGTCCGCGGCGGTCCGCTCGATCTGCTGCGGGGCCGGGGAAACGACCGGAAGCGCACCCCCGGCGGCGGCGGGTCCCGCCGCGGTGAGGGTGGCGGCCACCGTGACGACGGCGGCGAACAGGGCTCGGTGGCGGATCATGGCTCCCTTTCAGGCGGCGGTGCGGTACAACGCGAAGGTGGCCAGGTAAGGCGTGGCGCGGGACTGCGTGACGACGACGCGCAGGTGCGCGGCGGTCACCGGCGCGGGCAGGGTGATCAGCCGGGTGAAGCCGATGGTCGACACGGTGGCGAGGGTCCGCCAGGCGCCGTCGACCTCGGCCTGCACCTGCGCGCCTTCCACGTGCTGGCCGCGCGTGATGTCCTCGCCGAGACGGATCTGGTCGAACGTGACCGGCCGGGGCAGCCGGACGTCGAGCGGGCGGTCCAGCCGTTCCGCTGTCGTCAACGCCGAGTCCGTGACCGCGGCCGGGCCGCCCGCGGCGAGGTTGCGGGCCTGCGTCCGGGCGATCGCCTGCCCGAAGCCGGCCAGCGCGGCGGTGTCGGCGGGCGCGATCCGGCCGTCCGGGCCGGGCGGGACGTTGAGCAGCAGCGACGAGTTCCGCCCGACGGTCCGGCGGTAGAGCTCGACCAGCTGTGCGGCGGTCTTCGGCTGTTCACCGGGGTGGAAGAACCAGCCCGGCCGGAGGGAGACGTCGGATTCGGCGGCCGCCCACTGCAGGTACCGCACCGACGGGTCGGCCAGCTTCTGCCGCGAGCCGAGGTCTTCGGCGGTCGCGCCGCCGAGGAACAGCTCTTCGTTGTGCGCGGTCGCCGGGTCGCCGGTGGTGGGCAGCGGGCTCCACTCGGTTTCGCGCGCCTGCCCGGCCTCGTTGCCGACCCAGCGCACCCCCGCGGGCCCGGCGAAGGTGACGGTGTCCGGGGACAGCGCGTGGACCAGCCGGAACCACGTCGTGAAGTCGTAGGTCTCGCTGACGCCGTGGTCGCGCCACGGGTTCGCGCCGTCCAGCCACAGTTCGTCGATGGGGCCGTACTGGGTGAACAGCTCGTAGATCTGGTTGAGGTAGTAGGCGTTGTAGTCGTCCTCGTCGACGGTGAACCGCGGCAGCTTCCCGGCGGCGAGCGCGGCGGCGCGATCGTCGTGCGGGACGAGCGCCGGGATGGTCCGGCGGGTGACCGCGCTGCCCGTCCCGTACCGGCTCTGGCCCTGCGGCGCGCTCGCCCGGTCCTCGTAGGTCGCCTGCTCCTCGATGCTCAACGGCTGCCCGGCGGCGACCTTCGCTTCGATCCGCGTCACCTCGTCGGCGAAGAACCGCTTCGGCAGTTCGGCTCCATCGGCGGGCGACAGGTAGACGCCCACCTCGAGACCGGCCGCACGGGCCGAATCGACGTAGTCGCGCAGGACGTCGCCACGCGGGTTGGCGCAGGCCGTGTTCCGCGTCTGCCAGTACGCGGACGGGTCCTGGGCACGGTTCGCTTCGGCCGTGTCCCGGGCCGGGTCGGCGCAGCCGGGCGTCAGCCACCACGGGCTCGCGACGACGGAGTGGTTCGTGTAGCGCGTCGGGTAGAGCACGAAACCGTCGTGGTGCTTCGCCGTGAGCATCACCTGCGTGACGCCGGCGGCCTTGAGCGAGCGCATCCACTGCGCGGTGTCGACGGCCGTCGGCGCGAAGGTGGACTCCCGCTCCGCGCCGGAACCCCATTCGCGGTCGGTGAAGGTGTTCATCCCGAAGTGGGTGAACGCGGTGACCGGCCGCTGCTGCCAGGCGAGCTGACCTTTCCGCGGCACGACGGCGGCGGCCTTGGCGAGGATCCGGGCCGGGCTGTCGCAGGATTGCACGCTCATGATGGCCGCGGGCCGGATCGGCCCGGTGCACCCCTCGGCCGCGGAGGCCGGAGAAAAAGCTGGTAGCGCGGCCAAAACGGTGATGACGGCGGCGAAGACGAGACCGCGGAGCGGCATGGTGCTCCCTCGTGACGGACCGCGGCCACGAACCCGGCGGCGGCGAGACGGGGTGGACGTCCGCCAGACTAGGTCGGCCAGCCATCGGATGTCTAGACCTGACGAAGTGACAACGAATGTCGTGGAACGGCAACCGGGCGGCGGTCCGGTAGCCTGTGTTCACTATTCGAACAGCGGTACCAGACTTTCGGCGGAGGCCCCCGTGACCAAACCGACGCGGTCCCCCGACACCCGCGCCGACCAGGCGGACATCCAGGCCGTGAGCCGGGTCAGCCAGATCCTGTCCCTGTTCGACCCGGCGACCCCGGAAGTCACCGCGGGCGAGGTCGCCGAGCGGCTCGGCCTCAACCGCACCACGGCGTACCGCTACTGCACGTCCCTGGTCGCGGCCGGTCTCCTCGAGCGCAGCAACGAAGGCGGCTACGCGCCAGGTGGGCTCCTGCTGCAGCTGGGCGCGTTCGCCATCGGCCACCGGCGGGTGGTCAACCTGGCCCCGCGGCACATGCAAGCGCTGTCGCGGGCGACGCAGACGAGCGTGGTGCTGAGCCTGTGGGGCCTCACCGGGCCGGTGGTGTCGCGGGTCGAGGAGAACGTCTCGACGATCGTGGTGGTGTCGGTGCGCGTCGGCAGCCACCTGCCGCTGGACACCGCGCAGAGCAAGGTGTTCCTGGCCTACCACGCCGACCAGCTGTCGATGGAACGGCTGATCGGCACCCTTTCCGGCACGGCGCGGGACGAGCTGCGCGCCGACGTCGACCGGGTCCGGGCGGTCGGCCACTGCTCGGCGATGAGCACGCCGGGGATAGTGGCCGTGGCCGCGCCGGTCTTCGACGAATACGGCATCTGCGCGACGATCGCGATCGTGGGGCCGGACAACACGTTGTCGATGAACGACGACACCCCCGAGCTGCGCGTGGTGGTCGACGCCGCGCGGGAGCTCACCCACGAGCTGGGCGGGCACTACCGGCCGGACGACATCCAGCCCGCGGTGTAGGGCAGCCACGCCGGCGTGGGCGGCGGCGCCACGTCGGCGTACTCCCGCGTCCCGGCCAGCGCGCTGCCGACGAAGTCTTCGCCGACCCCGGCGACGCCGTCGACCAGCTCCCGGAGCACGGCGGGACCGCCGATCCACAACGCCGTGACGACTTCGACGGCGCGGGCACCGGCGGCGAGGAAGCGCAGCACGTCCTTCGAAGTACGGGCGCCGTTGGTACCGATCAGGGGTACGTCGAGCCGCTGGAAAGCCTTGCCCACCCAGTAAAGGCTCATCGGCAGGCAGCCCGGTGAGCTCCACGCGCCCCACGAGCCCAGCACCGCACCGCCGTCGAGGTCGGGCAGGAAACCCGGGTAGCGGCCGACCAGCCCGACCGCGTCCGCGCCCGCCGAACGAGCGGCGCCGGCCAAAGCGACGACGTCCGACGCCTGGCCCGGCAGCTTCACGAACAGCGGGACGTCGACGGCGGCCCGCACGATCCGGACGGCCTCGGCGACCCCGTCCGCTTCGGTCAGTTGCCGCACCGCCCGGGCCTCGCGACCGTGCGGGGCACCGATGTTCAGCTCGACCGCCGGGACGACCGAAGCCAGCGCCCGCCCGATCCGCGCGGCCGCGGCCGGCTCGCCCAGGGTGATGCTCCCGAGCACCGGGCAGCCCCTCTGAGCGCCGTGGGCCACCGCGGCGGCGAGCACGGAAAGCCAGTCGTCCAGTTCCACCTGCGCGAGCCCGGAGCGGTTGAGCAGGCCGTCACCGAGCCGGACCTTCGCCGGCGGTCGCACCTCGCCGTCCGCGGAAACGAAGGCGTAGCCGGCGATGTCGAGCTGCCGCCGGGCGGCGGCGCTTTCGTTCACCGACTTGGCCACCACCGCCCCGGCGCCCGCGTCGACGCACGCGGTGATCCCTTCGAGGGTCATGGTCAGCTCGGAGGAGCCGACCCACACCGGGTTGGCGGCGGTCAGGCCCGCGACGTCCATTCAGGACAGTTTCGGGATCGTGCTGTCGTCGGCCATGTCGACGTCCTTCGTCTCCGGGCCGAGGAAGCCGCCGAGGCTGATCAGCAGGCCGGCCAAGACGATGAGGACGCCCGGGGCGAGGTGCGCGGGCATGAACCCGTCGAAGCGCTGCAGGTAGAACTGGTAGAACGCCGGGGCGATGAGCGCCAGGCTGTAACCGACGCCGTAGCCGGTCGACCGGATGCTCGCCGGGAACCGCTCGGTCAGGTACGCCGCGATCGGGCCGAAGGTGCCGACGGTGAACACGCCGATCAGCACGCCGAAGCCGAGCGCCGCGCCGAAGCCGCCGTTCGACGCCATCAGGGTCGTGTACGAACCCGCGCCGAGCACGACCATCGAGAAGCCGTAGCCGATGTAGAACCGGCGGCGGCCGATGCGCTGCGACAGCATCCCGAACAGCGGGTAGGACAACGCGGCGGCGGCGTTGATGACGAGCATCGTCAGCGTGACCTCCTTGCTCGAGAGGTCCAGGTGCGCCTTCAGCTGCGCGGGTGTCACCGCGGCTTCCATGTTGGTCGCGAGCCACGTGCCGGTCATCAGGACGAACACCTGGCCCAGCGCCCGCGGGTACTTCCGCAGCAGCCGGACGAACGGCAGCTTGTGCTTCTCGCCGGTCAGCTCGGACGGCGGCTCGTGCACCTGCTTCTGGTAGTAGCGGAACAGCACCGCCGCCAGCAGCGCACCGACGAAGAACGGGATCCGCCAGCCCCACTGGACGTACGCGCTGTGCAGGCCGGCCGACGGCAGCAGCTGCAGCATCAGCAGCGTGATCGCGGCGATCACCGCGTACGCGGCGGGCGAGGTCGAGGTGATGATCGAGGCGTAGAGCCCGCGTTTGTGCTTCGGGCTCCACTCCATCGCCAGCGGCACCGCGGTCGTGTATTCGCCGCCGAGGAAGATCCCGTCGACGAACCGCAGCGCGATGAGGGTGCCGACCGACCACATCCCGATCGTCTCGTGCCCGGGCAGGCACGCGGTCACCAGCGTGATGACGCCGAACCCGCCCACCGCGACCAGCGTCGTGCGCTTGCGCCCGACCGTGTCGGCGAAGTGGCCGAAGATGATCGCGCCGAGCGGGCGGCCGATCAGCGTCGAGGCGAACACCAGCGACGCCAGCAGCGCCGTCGTGCTCGCGCTGAGGTTCGCCGCCTGGAAGTACGCGGCCGCCGGCGCCAGCACGACGATCGGCAGGTAGATGTCGAACTGGTCGACGAAGTAGGCGAGCGTCCCGCCGCGCACCGCGGCGCGCACCTTGGCGGGGTCCGGGCCGTGCGGGGTACCGGGACGCGCGGCCGTCTCCGCGGGGCTGGGCGGTGTGGACATCATCGTCCTCCGTTTTCGAACCTAGTGTTCACGAAGCGAACGTGAGTCACTCTAAATACCGCCAACCGTGAACACAAGAGCGGTCACAGGGTTGACAGACGGTCTTATAGTGAACTTTGACTTCATAATGCGAACGAGAGGCACGCTGATGAGCCCCGCCATCGCCGCCGTCCTGGACGGTCTGGTCGACATGCACGTCCACTCCGGTCCCAGCCCGTTCCCGCGGCGCTTCGACCACGTCGAGGCCGCGCAGGACGGCGCCCGGATCGGGATGCGCGCCATGGTCGCGAAGTCCCACCACCACAACACCCAGATGGACGTCCTCGCGATGAAGGGCCGCCTGGAAGGCGTCAAGGCGCAGGCCTTCGGCGGGATCGCGCTGAACAGCACCGTCGGCGGCCTCAACGTCCACGCCGTGCGGATGACCCTGCGGATGGGCGGCAAGGTCGTCTGGTTCCCGACCATCTCCTCCGGCCGGCACATCGACTGCCACCCCGAGGACGGCGCCTTCCCGACCACCACCGTCCCGCTGACGCTGGAGCGCATCGACATCGTCGACGGCGAAGGCGCCCTCAAGCCCGAGGCGCTCGAGATCCTCGACGAGATCAAGGAGCAGCAGGCCGTCCTCAACGGCGGCCACATGTACCCCGAGTACATCAAGACCCTGTTCCAGGAGGCGCACGAGCGCGGCATGAAGCGGATGGTCGTCAGCCACCCCGACTTCGTCATCGGCGCCGACCCCGCCCTGTGCCGCGAGCTGATCGAGCTCGGCGCGTTCATCGAGCACGAGGTCGGCATGTACGACCCCGAGGGCACCCAGAAGTGGGACCCGAAGAACCTGCTGACCTGGATCGAGGCGCTCGGCCCGGAGCACACCGTGCTCGCGTCGGACTTCGGCCAGAAGGCCAACCCGAAGCCGGTCGACGCGTGGCTGCGCGTCGGCGCGGCGCTGCTCGACCTCGGGCTGCCGGAGAAGGACCTGCGGCGGATGGTCCGCGACAACCCGACGTACCTGCTGAACCTCGACGCCTGAAAGGACGCGCTCGTGTACGAAAAGGACGATCCCCGCTCGGCCCTGGCCACCGCGGCCCCGCCCGACAACGGCACCAGGATCACCGCCGCGCAGTACCTCGACCTGCGCGAAACGCCGGTCGTGCGGGCCCAGAACGTGATCCTGATCCACACCGACGCCCGCAACGGCGACGACCTCGACAACGGCACCCTCGACGGCGAGCTGGCGATCGTCGTCACGAGCGCCTCCCCCGCGTTCACCGTGCTCACCGCGGACGGCGCGACCAAAGTGGACTCACCGGGTCTCGTCGTCGTCCCGCCCGGCGCGTCGCGGATCGGCGTACACGGCGACGGCCCGCTGGTCCGGCTGGTCGAGGCCACCGAAACGGCGTGGCGGGACCGCGTCGCCAACGCCGGCGCGTACGCCGAGAACCACCCGCGCGTCACGCTGCTGGAGCGCTGGCCGGCGCCCGCCGAAGAACGCGTTCGTGTCTACCCGCTGTCCGAGGTGCCGGACGACCCGAAGCGGTTCGGGCGGATCTTCCGGACCCGGTCGTTCATGGTGAACTTCCTGCCGCCGCAGGAGGGCCCGCGCGACCCGCGCAAGCTCTCCCCGCACCACCACGACGACTTCGAGCAGCTTTCCCTGGCCGTGCAAGGGGAATACGTGCACCACATCCGCACGCCGTGGCTGCCCGACAGCACCACCTGGCGCGAGGACGAGCACGTGCGGATCGGCAGCCCGTCGGTGACGGTCATCCCGCCGCCGACCGTGCACACGTCCGCGGCGAGCGACCCCGGCGTGAACCAGCTGATCGACATCTTCAGCCCGCCGCGGGTCGACTTCTCGGAAAAACCGGGCTGGGTGCTGAACGCCGACGACTACCCGATGCCGTGAGCGCGCGCACCGGCGGCGGGCTGTTCACCCGCCCGGCCACGCCCGTGGGCACCTGGCTGAAGATCGCCTCGACCGAGCCGGCCGAGATCATGGCGTTCGCCGGGTTCGACTTCGTGGTCGTCGACCTGGAACACGCCCCGCTCGACCTCGTCACGGCGTACCGGCTGATCAACACCGCGGCCGCGCTCGGCCTGACGCCGATCGTGCGGGTGCCGGACAAGACGCCGTCGACCATTCAGAAGATCCTCGACGCCGGGGCGATGGGCATCCTCGTCCCGCACGTCGACACGGTCGAAGAGGCGGCGGCGGTCGGGCGGGCGTGCCGGTTCCCGCCGCACGGCGTCCGCGGCGCCGGGGGCACCAGCCGCGCCGGGGCGTGGGGGCTGAAGCCGACCGCCGAGTACCTGGCCACCGGCAACGACGACGTCCTCTGCATCCCGCAGCTGGAGAGCGTCGAGGCGATCAAGGCGGCGCCGGAGATGCTGGCGCTGGACACCGTGGACGCCGTGTTCGTCGGCGCGGCGGACCTGTCGATGTCGATGGGCTCGACGCCGGCGTCGCCGGACGTGCTCGACCTGATCGCCTCGGCCGTCGCGGCCGCGCACGACGCCGGGAAGAAGTGCGGGCTGGCGTTCGGCGGGGTCCCGGACAGGGCCGCCGCGGCGGTGCGGGAGGGCTGCGACTTCGTGCTGCTGAGCAACGACACGACGATGCTGGCCGAGGCCGCGCGCGGGCTGGTCACCGCGTTCCGGGACGCGACCGCATGACGTTGTCCTTGCCGCGCACGGCGTTGTCGATCGCCGAGCTGGACGACCTCGACCACGCCGGGGTCATCCGGTTCGTGCGCGCGCTCGAGGAGTACGGGCACCGGATGGTGTGGCTCCCCGAGGTCGCCGGCCGGGAGGCGTTCACGACGGCGGCACTCGTGCTGGCGTCGACGTCGTCCTTGATCGTCGGCAACGGCGTGGCGCGGGCGCTCGAACGCGTCCCGAAGTCGGCGGGCTCGGCGGCGCGGGAGCTCGCCGCCGGGTACCCCGGGCGGTACGTGCTGGGGCTCGGGGTGAGCGGGGCGGTCCGCGAACGCGGGGCCGGGCCGCTGCCGTTCCTGCGCTCGTACCTCGACGGCGTCGACGAGGTGGCGCCCGGCGTGCCGCGGGTGCTCGGCGCGTACTCGGCGGGGATCACGAAGCTGGCCGCCGAGCGGGCGGACGGGCTGATCACGTTCCTCGTCACGCCGGAGCACACCCGCTGGGCGCGCGAAACGATCGGGGACCTGTTCCTGTCCGTCGTCCAGTGGGCGGTGGTCGGCCGTTCGCGGGCCGAGGCCCGGGAGGTCGCCCGGGAGCGGCTCGCGTACTACCTGACGCTCCCCCACCAGATCGCGAAACTGACCCGGCTCGGGTTCACCGACGCCGACCTCGCGCCGCCGGGGTCCGACCGGCTGCTCGACGCGCTCGTCGCCTACGGCACGCCGTCCCAGGTGCGCGAAGCGGTGCGGGCGCAGTACGAAGCGGGTGCCACCCAGGTCGCGCTGTCGCTGGTCGGCCCGCTCGACGAAGCGAAGCTCGACGCCTACCGGGCGCTCGCACCACAGGAGGATTGATGCGCACGGCCGAGAAAGTCATCATCACCACCGCCATCACGGGCTCGGTGAACATCCCGTCGCAGAGCCCGCACCTGCCGTTGTCCGCCGACGAAGTCGCCGACGCGGCCCTGGAAGCCATCGAGGCCGGGTCGGCCATCGTGCACCTGCACGCCCGCGAGCCGGACGGGCGGCCGACACCCGATCCCGACGTGTTCGAGAAGATCGTCGGGCGGATCACCGCGGAGACCGACGCCGTCGTCAACATCACCACCGGCGGCGCGTCGTCGATGACGATGGACGAGCGGCTCGCGGCCGCGCGGCGGCTGAAGCCGGAGCTCGCGTCGATGAACATGGGGTCGATGAACTTCGTCTATTCCGGCATCGCGGACAAGGTGACGGAGTGGAAGCACGACTGGGAAAAGCCGTACGTGCTCAACACGTATTCCCACCCGTTCGTGAACACCTTCGACCGGATCGAGGACACGCTGCGCACGCTCGGTGCGGCCGGCACGAGGTTCGAGTACGAGTGCTACGACATCGGGCACCTGTACTCGCTGGCGTACTTCGTGGAGCTGGGGCTGGCGAAGCCGCCGTTGCTGATCCAGGGCGTGTTCGGGGTGCTCGGCGGGATCGGCGCGGACCACGCGAACCTGGAGCACATGGTCCGCATCGCCGACAAGCTCTTCGGCGACGACTACGCGTTTTCGGCGTTCGCGGCCGGGCGCGACCAGCTGGCGTTCGGCACGCACAGCGCGTGGCTCGGCGGGCACGTGCGGGTCGGGCTGGAGGACAGCCTGTGGATCGGCAAGGGGAAGCTCGCCGCGAGCAACGCCGAGCAGGTCCGCAAGATCCGCGCGGTGGTGACGGATCTCGGCAAACCGATCGCGACCCCGGCCGACGCCCGGGCGATGCTGGCACTGCGAGGAGGACGGGCATGAGCCTGCTGACCGGAAAAGTGATCCTGGTCGTCGGAGCCAGTTCGGGCATCGGCGCGGACGCGGCACGCGTCTTCGCCGCGGACGGCGCTTCGGTGATGCTGGTGGCCCGCACCGAGGAACCCTTGGCGAAGCTGGCCGCGGAACTGTCCGATTACGACGTCGCCTACACGACGGGCGACATCACGTCGGCGTCCAGTGTGGACGCGTTCGTGGCGGCGACGGTGTCCCGTTTCGGCCGCCTGGACGGCGCGTTCAACAACGCGGCGATGGGCGGTAGCGGCCGGCTCGACGCCGTTTCGGAGGAGGACTTCGACCGGATCATGGCGGTGAACGTGAAGGGCACGTGGCTGTGCCTGCGCGCCGAGGTCCGCGCGATGACGGGCCCCGGCTCGATCGTGAACGTGAGCAGCATCGGCGGCCTGCGCGGTAGTTCGGGCATGGGCGCGTACCAGGCGACGAAGCACGCGGTGATCGGCCTGACCCGCACGGCGGCCCACGACTTCGGGCCACTGGGCATCCGCGTCAACGTCCTGGCCCCGGGCCCGACGGAAACCCCGATGCTGGCCGAGCTGCGCCGCACGATCCCGGGCGGGGTGGAGGCCCGCATCGCGGCAACGCCGTTGCGCAAGGCGGGCACGGGCGAGGAGGTCGGCTCGACGGCGGCGTTCCTGCTGAGCGACCGGGCCAGCCACCTCACCGGGGTGGTCCTCCCGGTGGACGGCGGCTTCACGGCTTGACCCGTACATCGTGAAGGCCACCGTGGGGAAGTTGTGCTTCCTCACAGTGGCCTTCACGAATCAGGCGTCCGAGTTCGATGGCGGGGCTCACGCCTGACCCTCATCGATGGAGGGTTCGGGTAGAGGTCGGAATGCTCCTGCGCGCTCTGCGCGAACTGGCGGAGGTACGGCGAAACCGGAGTTCCTTCCTGCTGCGAGTCTCGCAGAGCGAAGAACCCCGCGGTCTCGGCCGGAGCGACGACGCGTACCGCGATCAGCCCCCACAGCGCGATAGCGTCCCGCGTCGAGACATACCGCCGGCAGCAGAGGAATCCGAGCATGTTGAGCGACGAAGCGCGTGGTTGGCCGACCGGAAGTCCGCGGCGGACAGGTCGCCGGCCGGAGTGCCGCTTGCCTGCGCTTCGAACAGCACCGCCCGTCCATGCTGGTTTTCGACCAAGAGCTGACGTTCGTGCGTGTCGAGCAGGAGGTCGCGGCGGGATGTACGCCGGTCGTACCTGAAGACGAACGTGCTGAAGAGTACCGCGACGAACGACACCACAACGGCCATGGTGAAGGGCTTCGGCCTTCCGAACGACCTGTCCACCACCCGACTCAGGCCAGATCGGGGATCAGCTCTCCGATCAGCCGGATGCTCTTCAGCACCTTGTCGTGCGGGATGCCGCCGATCTGCTGCAAGCACATCATCCGGTCGATGCCCAGCTCCGCGTACGCGCGCAGCTTCTTGCGGCACGTCTCCGGGCTGCCCACGATCAGCGAGTCCTGCGCGCTCAGCACCTCGAAGACCTCCTCGTCGGCGACCTGCTCGCCCTGCAGGATGCGGGCGATCAGCAGGTTCGCCTCCGATGGGGTGTTCGCCGCCTCGCCGCGGAGGAAGTCGCCCGTCAGGCCGCCGCCGTCGGGGGCCGAGAGCAGCTGTTCGTTGCGGGCGTTGGCGCGGACGAACTCCGTTGCCGCTTCGAAGAACGTCAGGGCCGTCACCGTGTACCAGGCCGCCGCTGCCGCGGCGCCGTTGCGCATCGCCTCCTCGTCGGTGTCCGCGCAGTGGACGAACGTGAAGAAGCCGACCTGGTTGTTGACGTACGCGCCGACCGGGTCCGTGCACGCCTCGGCCGCCGCGCGGTAGAGGCCGATCAGGCGGCCCGCGCGCTCCAGCGACTCCCACATCGTCGTGCCCAGCACGCCCACCCCGCGCCGGCCCGCCTCCTCGAACGACGCCGGGCTCGCCGCCGCCTGCCAGAGCGGTGGGTGCGGGCGCTGCAGCGGCTTGGGCCCGATCGCCACGTCGTCGATCTGGTAGTCGTCGCTCCCGTAGGAGAACCGCTCGTCGGTCCACATCTTCGGCACCATCTCGAACGCCTGCTGCGTCTGGGCGCGCGCCTCGACCGGCTCGATGCCGAACAGCCGCCACTCCGGGATGGTCGAGCGAGTCAGGCCCAGCTCGACGCGGCCGCCGCTGAGGTGGTCGAGCGTCGCCGCGCGTTCGGCGACGCGGATCGGGTGGTTGAACCGGCCCGGCGCGAGCACGGCGGAGTGGCCGAGCCGGATCCGGCTGGTGCGCTGGGACAACGCGGCCAGCATCAGCTCCGGCGCCGAGGAGAGGCTGAACTCCCCCGCGCCGTGGTGCTCGACCTGCCACCAGCAGCCGTAGCCGAGCTCGTCGGCGAGGACGGCCTGTTCGATCGCCTGGCGGAACCGCAGCTGCTCGTGCCCCTCCGGCCACGGGCGCGGGTTCTGGATCTCGTTGAACAGGTCGATCTGCATCCACGGCCTCCGCTCGTCGGACTTACCGAGAAGTCAGTCCCCGAGAGCGACCACCCCGTTACGCAAGTCGCACGTTCGGCCGAACGATCAGCCCGGCCCCAGGTCGGCCGACAGCCAGTGCTCCGGCCGCAGGAACACCGTGAGGTGCTCACCCAGCTCCTTCCGCTCGTACGCCACGAACTCCTCGGCCGCGCCCGGTGGCAGGTACCGCGACGCCATTTCCAGCGACCGCTCGTCGGTGTCCGGTTCGGTCCGCGTCACCGGCCCTTCCACCGACACGTACCGGACCGTCGGCGATGTCCGCTGCGCCAGCAGGCTGAACCGGCCCGCGGCGAGGATCGCCCGCGTCTTGCGCGCGTCGGGCCCCGTGCGCACCCACAGCTCGCCACCCGGCGTGTACTGGTACCAGATGGGCACGACGAGCGGCGCCCGGTCGGGCCGCTCGACGACGGACAGCGCCCCGACGTGCGGTTGCGCCAAAAATTCTTCGCGTTCCTCCTTGGTCAGCACCATGCTCCGGAAGCTACCCGCGGGGTCCGACAAAAACGTGGGCTGACGCGACGGGGTGACACGGAAGGGGCGGTGACCATGGCCGTCCAGCCGACCGGGCCGCGCCGGGCAGAGGTGCTCGCCGCCCTCTCGCTGGCCATCGACCTCGGCCTCGGCCAGCCGATGGAGCACATGCTGCGCTCGGCGCTGATCGCGACCCGGCTCGCCGGCCGGCACTGGACGGCGGCCGATCCGGCGGAGATCGTCGGCGACATCGTCCTCGGCCGCTGGTTCGGCGCGGGAGACCGGGTCCGGGAGCTCTGCTCGGTGACGACCGGCCGGGTCGCCGACCGCGGGCACGTGGCCTACCGGCTGCGGGTGCACCGCGACGACGTCGACCACTTCGTCGAGCAGCAGGCCTACTACGCGGAGCGGGACGGCGAGATCGGCTGGCTGCGCGTCCTGTACTCGGGTTACCGGCCGCTGCCCGGCTGAGATCCGGATCACGTGGGCGTGGCTCACCGTGCCCACGGGGCCGCCGCCTGCCATCCTGTGCCGTCAGGAAGACAGGCGGACGGAGGCACCCGTGGGCGTCATCAGCTGGATCGTGCTCGGGCTCATCGCGGGGTTGATCGCGAAGGCCCTCATGCCGGGCAAGGACCCCGGCGGCTGCATCATCACGATCCTGCTCGGGATCGGCGGCGCCTTCGTCGGCGGCTGGGTCGGCAAGACCCTGTTCCACACCGACCTCGGCACCTTCTTCGACCTGCGCACCTGGGGCCTGGCGGTCCTGGGCGCGCTGATCATCCTGGTGATCTACCGGATGGCGTTCGGCCGGAGCCGCCGCGACTGACGCTCAGTTGAGGCTGACGCCGTACGCGCTCAGCGCCTCGCCGACCGGCTGGAAGTACGACGTCCCGCTGCCCTTGCCGGACGTGATGCCCAGGCCGACGCTGCCCGCGAACAGGCAGCCGCCCGAGTCGCCGGGGTTGACCAGCGCGTTGGTCTGGATCAGCTGGTAGACCGAGCCTTCGGCGTAGTTCACGGTCACGTTCAGCCGCTGGACCGAGCCCGACGTCAGGTTCGTCGTGCTGCCGCTCTTGCTGATCCGCTGGCCGACGGTCGCGGTGCCGGCGGAGCTGATCCGCTGGGTGGAGCCGTTCCACAGGGTGACCGCGCCGGGGGCGCTGCCGCTCGTGTTGCGGATCAGGCCGTAGTCGTTGGTCGGGAAGCTCGACCCCTGCGACGGCCCGACGTTCCACTGCGACACCGCGCGGGTGCAGTGGCCGGCGTCGACGATGTAGTTCTGGCCGCCGCGGTTGGTGTTGAAGCCCACCGAGCAGCGCGTGCCGCCGCCGGTGATGGCTTCGCCGTTGTAGATGGCCGTGTGCATCTCGCCGGCGACCCGTTCCACCCGGACGCGGTCGCCGAGTGACCCGGCGGCCTTGAGCAGCGCGTCGGAGCCCTTGGCGGCGTCGGCGACGGTCAGCACGATCTGGTTGGTCTTCGGGTCGAGCCCGATCGAGGTGTGCGCGACGGCGGGCAGCGCCTGCAGCGTGTCCTGCGCGCTGGTGAGGGCGGCGCTGGAGTGCTTGACCAGCTTGGCCTGCGCTCCCGCCGCGGTGACCTGGTCGGCGGCGGCCCGGTCGAGCACGTTGACGACCGGCTTCGCGGCGGCGTCGAGGTACCCGCCGGCGGCGCGGGCCCCCAGCGCGGCGGTGACCTGCTGCACCGTGCCGACGCTCGCGGCCTGCGTGCGCAGGAGCGAGACGGCGGCGGACTCGCTGATCCCCGCTTCCGCGGCGAGGGAAGCGACGGCGTCCCGCTGCACCGACGGCGAGTACCCGTCGATGGTGGTGGCGGTGGCGCTGACGGGCGAGAAGAACCCGATGGCCGCCGCGGCGGCGAGGAGGGTCGTGGCGGAGCGTGCGGTTCTGCGCATGCCGGGAGCTCACTTTCACGGGGAAAGCCGGCGAGGGGTGGCCACGCCGGCCACGGTGGGGGAACTGGTGAGCTCGAGGGTGCTGCGCGCGCCGCGAGAGACGGTACCGACTTTCGTCGGACAGGACAAAAGATAGGTATCGGGCAAATCGCCTACGCAGTTTTCGCGGGCAGTAAGCCGGCCGGTGCGGTCGGTCACTGTGCGCGACTCGGGCGTACGAGTGGTTCCGCCGCCGGAGGGTCAGGGGGCGCGTACCGTTTCAAGAACGGACATGGCGCGCTCTCCTCCCCCTCGGGGCGCGCCCTGTCCGCCCCAGTGAGCAGGGGTGGCGCGACCGCTGCTTCCCGCACACAGCCGCAATCCGGCCTGCGCAGATGCCGCGCCGTGAAGCGCGGGCCACCCGCCGGACCCTCCGGCGCACGACAGCGGCTCGGGAGGCTCGCGGCGACAACCCGACTGCCGCCAGCCCCGGTCCGCGCGAAGGCCGCGCCGCGAAGCGCGGGACAGCCGCTACTGCGGGCGGCCCTCCCAATGCACCACACCCGGCGGCTCGACGAACTTCCGCAGGTGCTGCTCCTCGGTCCGCCCGTGCAGCGGGAACCGGAAGACCGACCCATCCGGCCACGTCAGCGTGTGCCGGCGGAAGTTCACCGCCGGCAGCTCCGGTTGCCGGGCCTCCCACACGATCCGCGGCGGCGGCGCGTCCGCCGGCTCGACGTACGTCGATCCCGTATCCACCAACGCCAGGCACGACGGCGAAAACGCCAGCCACGGCCCCCGCAACGACCGCAGCTGGTCGGCCAGGCCGAGAACCTGCGCGTCCGCCGGCCCGGTCACCCGCACGTCGCGCTGGAACACCCGGCCGGCCCCGCCGCCGTTGGCCAGCGAGAACACCGACACCACCGCGGTACCCACACCGCGCAGGACGCCGCGGAAGAACTGGCTCACCGGCTCCGAGCCCTCGACCGTCCCGTCCGGACGGCGGCCCGGTACCTCGAAGCCCACGTCGGGGTCGCCCAGGCGCAGCACGATCACCGGCTCGTGCCAGCGGTCGCGCACCAGGGCCTCCACGCGCTCGCGGAAGCCCGGGCGGACCTGGGCGTCGTCGGCCCACTGCTCGGCCCGGGCGTTGAGCGCGGCCGCGCGGTCGGTCAGATGTCGAGGTCCTTCCTGGTCTCCTCCGGAGTCCGGTCCCCGCCGATCTCGCTCTTGTCGAACCACGGTTCGTCCCCTTCGGGCGTCACGGCTTCCTTGCCTTCGGCGAACGCACCCTTCGCGGCCCCGATGCCGGCCTTCACACCCGCACCCGCGAGGAGCGGGCCGGCGCCGACCGAGGTGCCGAACATGGTCGTCAGCACGCGGTTGCTCGGCTGGAAGCCCTGGGCGACCGCGCCGAAACCGAACTTGGTCTCACCCGGCATCACGCCGACGCGCAGCTTGGTCGTGAACTTGACGACGTTCGTCGAGAACTTCGCCAGGAACTCGATGAAGGTGTCGAGCAGCTTGCCGAACTTGCCCAGGTACGAGGTGACCTTCTTGAGCACCGTCGCGGCCTTGGCGATCGACGCCGTCATGGCGGCGGCCACCGTGCCGCCGAAGCTGATCACCGACGCGGCCAGCGCCGGCAGCCACAGCGTGATCAGCCAGGACACCAGCTCGGTGATGATCCCCTTGATCACCTCTTCGATGACCACCATGACCATCGACCACATCTGCAGCACCTCGGCCACCGAGCCGGCGGCGGAGCCGATGCCGCGGATGCCCGAGGAGAAGTCGCCGAGCGCTTCCTTCGCGGCGTTGCCCGCTTCGTCGACCCACTCGGCCAGCGCGGTGTCGCCGGTCTTCTCGAAGTCGTCGGCCAGGGCGACGAAGCCCTGCGCGATCGTCACGAAGTTCTCGGACGCGTGCCCGATCGCCGGGCCGTCGCCGGTGACCTGGTGCAGCGCGTCCTGCAGCGGCTGGACGAGCTCGAGCAGCATGTTCAGGCCGTGGCTGACCAGCCAGCCGATCGGGTCCATCGCGAAGGTGACCATGTCGCCCGCGGCGGCACCGACGAACGCGGCCCCGTCGCCGACCAGCGCGCCGCCCGCGGAGGCCAGCTCGCTCGGGTTGTCGGCCTGGAACGCCTGCTGGGCGTGCGCGCCGATCGACTTGCCCGCCTTGTAGGCCGTGCCGGCCACCGGCACGTAACCGGCCGCGCGGTCGAGGTTCGCGCCCATGCTCTCGTCGTACGCCTCGACGTTCAGCGCGTCGGCGATGCTCTTCTTCGGCTCCGTCATTCGCCCTGGCCCCCGACCGCGTCGATTTCCGCCTCGTAGCGCCCGAAGGCGATCTTGCCGGCGTCTTCCATGCCCTGGTACATCTCCGCGGCCTTGGTCAGCTTCGTGGTGAAGCCGTCGACGCCGTCCTTGAGGTCGGTCAGCAGCGACCGCAGCTCGGTGAGGCGGTCGGTGTAGCCCTGCTTCGCGAACAGGCCGATCAGGCCCCAGGCCTCGTTCGTGACGTCGGCGGCGTCGATCTTGGCGCCGAACTTGTCCGCTTCACCCTCGTAGAAGGGCAATTGCCGGGCGTAGGCGTTGATCGCCCCGATGTTCGTCTGAATTCCGTCTGGCATCGCGGTTTCCCTAGGATCGGCGGAGGATGGGGCCCTGACCGAAGTCGTCGTCCTCGTCGGCGGCGGGCCGCCGGACGGGCCGCGACGGCTGCCGCGGCTGCGGTTCCGACGCGGGCTCGGGCGCCGCGGTTCCGAACGCCTCGGTCTGGGCTTCGCGAACCTGCGCGGAGACGTCCACGCCGAACGAGTCGCCGAAGGCGTCGTCGACGATCCCGGCCTGCTGCTGCACGGCCCCGGCGACCGCGCGCCGGATGGTGTTCATGATCGTGGCGGCGAGCTGCCCCGGCTCGACGCGCGTGGCCCCGGCGGTGAGCCGCAGGTCGGTGATGGCCCCGCCCGCCCCGGCGGTCACGGTGACGGTCCCGTCCGGCGACGTCACGGTGCTCTCCAGCCGCGCGACCCGTTCCTGCATGTCACCGACACCGGCGAACCGGGCCTCGGCCTGCCGCACCTTGCTGCGGAAGTTCTCGAACTGGGCGATCAGCTCGTCCATCTGGGCGGACATGTGTCTCCCTTGCGCATTACGGGGGCGTTGTCCGCATCATGACAGATTCGCCCGTCGCCCGATCCGCTTTCGGCGGATCCCGGCGTTCAGAAGTCGACGAGCTCGACGGACACCGCGCAGGTGTCCCCCACGTCGAGCCCCTCGGCTTCGCGGACGGCCCGCTTGACGGGCAGCACGTAGGCGCCGCGCGCGCTGTCCGGGAAGATCGACGTCCGCCACCCGGTCCCGCCGACGGTCACCCGGACGCGCACGGAACCGAACCCGCGCCGCGGGCCCGCGGTGAGCTCCCGGATGTCTTCCGAAGCGGCGGCGGGCAGCGTCACGAAGACCCAGGTCTCGGTGCGCCGGGCGGACCACTCCCAGAGCTCGGCTTCGAAGACGACGTTCACGGCCGGGTCAGCGGCAGGGCGGCCGGTAGTGGTCGACGCGCAGGCCGCGGAACTCGAGCTCGTTCGGCGTCTTCCCGACGAACACCAGCCCGCGCGCCTCCGGCAGCGCCGAGGCGAACGAATACGGCGGGGTCCCCAGCTCGGGCAGCGACGTCCACCGATCGGGTGCGAACCCGAAGAACTTCGTGACCAGCCGCCCGTGGGTGGAGGGCACCAGCGTCAGCCACTTGTCGCCGCCGCTCCAGTGCGACGCCGGGCGCAGCTGGACGTACAGGTCGTCGCTCGCCCGGTAGGTCAGCCAGAACCCGGCCGAGTGCGAAAGGTCGGCCTGCGCTTCGAACTCGTTCGCCAGCCACAGCACGGCGACGTGCCACTCGGCGCCGACGAACGACACCTTCGCCGTGTAGCGGTGGTGGTCGCGGACCAGCAGGCTCCCGGTCGCCGGCACGGTGGCGCCTTCACCGCTGGCCAGCCACTGCTGGTACCGGTCGATCGACGGCGTCGCGCACTCGCGGCCCGCGGGCGCGGCACCGGCGGGCGGTGGGGCGAGCAAAGGGAAAACCAGCAGGGCAGCGATTGCCGAGAGCGTCCTGGCGAAGGGGAACCGACCGCGCATTCCCGGGAAACTAGCACAGGAAAGGGCCTTTTCCCGCTGTTCACGACCGCCCGGCCGGGCGGCTGGGCCGGACGGCTAGGCTCGTCGTCGGCGAAAACGACCACCGTCGCCGACGCCGAACGGCGGGCAAGTGCACCACGACGCGGGAGAACAACCCATGCTGGACCGAGCGGTCATCGACGCCGTCTTCCCTGCCGACCTGCCCGAACCGGGGCACTGGGAGGAGCGCTACCCCGCCCGGCAGCTGCCCGAGGGCGCGCTGGTCACGCGCTTCGGCCCGTCGCCGACCGGGTTCGTGCACATCGGCGGCATCTACACCGCCACCATCGACCAGGACGTCGCCCGCCGCAGCGGCGGCCGCTACCTCGTGCGGGTCGAGGACACCGACCAGTCCCGCGAGGTCGAAGGCGCGCTGGAGCAGTTCGAGCGCGGCTTCGCCTACTTCCACCTCGCCGCCGACGAGGATCTGGACCGCGGCGGCGCCTACGGGCCCTACCAGCAGTCCGCCCGCGAAGAGATCTACCTGACCTTCGTGCGCGACCTCCTCCGCCAGGGCAAGGCGTACCTCGACTTCGCCACCAAGGACGAGCTCGCCGCCATCACCCAGCGGCAGCAGGCCACCAAGCTCCCCACCGGCTACTACGGCAGCTGGGCCATCTGGCGCGACGCCGACCCGGCCGACGTCCAGGCCAAGCTCGACGCGGGCGACCCGTACGTCGTGCGGTTCCGTGCCCCCGAGGACGCCACTGCCGCCGGCGCGCGCGCCCGGTTCACCGACGCCATCCGCGGTCCGCTGGAAGCCGAGGCCAACCGCAACGACGTCGTCATCCTCAAGAGCTCCGACCAGAGCCCGCGGCTGCCGACCTACCACTTCGCGCACGCCGTCGACGACCACCTGATGCGGGTCAACCTGGTGATCCGCGGCGACGAGTGGATCTCGTCGGTGCCGGTGCACCAGCAGCTGTTCGCCGCGCTCGGCTTCGAGCCGATCACCTACGCGCACATCGCGCCGCTGATGAAGCAGGACGGCGGCAGCAAGCGCAAGCTGTCCAAGCGGAAGGACCCGGAGGCGTCCGTCGACTTCTACATCGAAGCCGGCTACCCCACCGAGGCCGTCCTCTACTATCTGCGCGGCCTGGCCAACGGCCGGCTCGCCGAGCTGCCGCTCGAGCAGGCGCTCACCGAGCCGATCAACCTCGCCGAGTGCGGGGTCGCCGGCCCGCTCGTCGACCTGGTCAAGCTCGACGACATCGCCGCCGACCACATTGCGACGCTCTCCGGCCCGACGATCCTGGCGGCGGTCCGCACCTGGGCCGAGCGGTTCGACAAGGAGCTGCTGGCGGTCCTCGACGCCGAGCCGGAACTCGCGTTGCGGGCGCTCGCCGTCGAGCGCGACGGCGCCGAGAACCCGCGCAAGGACCTCAAGAAGTGGAGCGAATTCCGCGCCGTCTACGGGTTCTTCTTCCCGCAGCTGCACGCGGCGGTGACCGGGGCGGACGACGAGCGCATCGCCGCGCTCGGCGTCGACAGCGCGGTCGTGCAGGCCGTGGCGCGTGACTTCTCGGCCGATTACCGGCAGCTCGACGACGGCAGCGAGTGGTTCGACCAGATCCGCGCGGTCGCCGCCAAGCACGGTTTCGCCCGCAACGCCAAGGAGTTCAAGAAGAACCCGGAAGGGTTCCCGGGCTCGATCCGCGAAGCGTCGCAGATCATCCGCATCGCGCTGTCGGGCTCCACGCGCAGCCCGGACCTGCACGCCATCAGCCAGGCGCTGGGCCGCGACGAGGTCCTGGCGCGGATCGCCGCGCTGACCAAGTAGCGGTTGCTACCCGGCGAGGCGGGAACGGTCGTTCAGCACGGCCCAGACGACCTTCCCGCCCGACCAGGACCGGCTGCAGCCCCACGTGCGGGCCAGCTGCGCGACGAGCTTCAGCCCCATGCCGGGTTCGAACGGGGAGAGCCGTTCGAGCAGCACCGCCGGGCGCGTGTCCTGGTCGCCCACGGCCACCGTGCACACGCCCCGGCGCAGGTCGAGCCGCAGCCGCGGTTCCGAGGTGGTGTGCCGCAGCACGTTCTCGACGAGTTCGGTGGCGATGAACCGGGCGTCTTCGGCGAGCTCGGGCACGCCCCACGCGGCCAGCTCACCGCTGACGAAGTCGCGGACCCGCGCCGAGCTGCCCGCGGCGCGGGCGAAGGTGCGTTCGCTGCGCCGCCGCACCCGGTGGTCCGGCGCCGCCACCGCGCCGGCCAGGTCGGCGTCGGCCGCCACGACCGTGAACGGGATGCCGGGCCAGTCCCCGATCCGCCGGGCGACCAGCGAGAACACCCCGGTCAGCGACGCGTCGGCGATCGCCAGCGCGCGGATGTCGACCACCAGGCCCTCCGGCGCGTCCGTCGCGATCTCGAGCAGGCCGTCGCGCAACACCGGGTACGAAGCCGGGTCGAGTTCGCCCGTGACGGTGACCACGGTGGCCTCTTCGTGACTGCCGACGGCCAAGTGCACCGCGGAATACGTCATCGCCACCCCGTTGCTTCCCCGCTTCTCGCGGCTGTCGCCGCCACGGAGGGCGCGCACCTGGGTTTATACGTTAGCCGAGACACCACACCACGACGTGTAACCCCCATCGCGCGGACTAAACCCGCCCGGAACGCGCGGCGCCCGGAGTGTCCTCGGTGCCGGACTCCGGGCGGACGTGGCATGCTCGACGCGTGACCACCTGGATCGACGTGATCAACTTTGTGCGGACGCGGTACGAAGTCCTGGAAGAGTCGGACGGCTGGCTGCGGTTCCGGCTGCACGGCCCGAGCGACCGGACCCAGCAGGCGACGGTCCACCACCTGGCCGAACTCGACGGCGGCTCGTGGATCGAGATCTCCTCGCCGGTCGGCTGGGCCGACTCCGTCGACCTGCGGAAGCTCCTCGAGCTCGCCGGCGGTTCGGCGGTCGGCGGCGCGGCCGTGGTGGACGGCGTCGCCCTGCTCAAGCACACCGTCCCGCTGGAGGACCTCAGCATCCAGGAGGAGTTCGAGCGGCCCCTCAAGGCCGTCGTCGCGCGCGCGGACGCCTTCGAGCACGAACTGACGGCGGCCGACGAGTTCTGACCGTCCACAAGGGACGCCCCGGCACCGCTCCCGTCCCCAGTGGACGGGACGCCGGTGCGCCCCACGGCGAGCGGTCGGGCATGCTTGTCCCCGGTGTCAGTGGGCCGAGGGGACGAGAGGGCGAGAAATGGGTGTTTCACCCGATTTGACCATTCCGGCGAAGGTCGACAGCCCGGTTCCGCCGAAGCCGCCGGCGTCCGGCGCCGCCCGGTGGCTGCTGGAGCACCGGGTCGCCCCGATCGGCCGCGCCGGCGCCGAGGACCAGGGCACCCCGCAGGCCTGGTGGAAGGTCATGTGCCTGACCGGCGTGGACTACTTCTCCACGCTCTCCTACCTGCCCGGCATCGCCGCGCTCGCCGCCGGGGCGCTCTCGCCGCTGGCCACGCTGCTCATCGTCGCGCTCACCCTGCTCGGGATGCTGCCGATGTACCGCCGGGTCGCCCGGGAAAGCCCGCACGGGCAGGGTTCGGTCGCGATGCTGGAGAACCTGCTGCCGTTCTGGCGCGGGAAGCTCTTCGTGCTCACGCTGCTCGGGTTCGTGGCGACGTCGTGGATCATCACGATCACGCTGTCCTCGGCCGACGCCACCGTGCACATGCTGGAAAACCCGTACCTGCCGGGCTTCCTGCACGGCCACGCCGTCCTCATCACCGTCGTGCTGCTGCTGATCCTCGGCGGGGTGTTCCTGCTCGGCTTCAGCGAGGCCGTCGGGGTCGCCATCCCGCTCGTCGCGGTGTTCCTGGTGCTCAACGCCGTGGTCACCGTCGCCGGGGTCATCGACCTGCTCGGCGACTCCGCGGCCCTGTCCCACTGGACCGACGCGCTGACCGCGGGTGGCGGCGGGTTCGGCGGCATCGTCGGCCCGGCCGTGCTCGCCTTCCCGCTGCTCGTGCTCGGGCTGTCCGGCTTCGAGACCGGCGTCAGCATGATGCCGCTGGTCGCCGCGGACGGGAAGTCCGCCGAGGAGAAGCTGGAGTCGCGGATCCGCAACACGCGGAAGCTGCTCACCGTCGCCGCGCTCATCATGTCCGTGTTCCTCATCGCGACGAGCTTCGTCACCACCGTGCTGATCCCGGCCGACGCGTTCAAGGACGGCGGCGAGGCCAACGGCCGCGCGATGGCCTACCTCGCGCACCACGAACTGGGCGAGATCTTCGGGACCGCCTACGACATCAGCAGCGTCCTCATCCTGTGGTTCGCCGGCGCGTCGGCGATGGCCGGGCTGATCAACATCGTGCCGCGGTACCTGCCCGCCTACGGCATGGCGCCGGAGTGGGGCCGCGCCGTCCGGCCGGTCGTGCTCGTCTACACCGCGATCAGCATCCTCATCACCATCGCGTTCGGCGCCGACGTCAACGCCCAGGCCGGCGCCTACGCGACCGGCATCCTCGCGATGATGGTCTCGGGCGCGGTCGCGGTCAGCATCTCCGCGATCCGGCGCCGCCACCGCGGTGCCGCCACCGGCTTCGTCGTGCTGACGCTCGTGCTGCTCTACGCGCTCGTCGAGAACGTCATCGAGAAGCCGGACGGGATCGCGATCTCGGCGCTGTTCATCCTGGGAATCATCGTCGTCTCGCTGGTTTCGCGGGTCACGCGGACCACCGAGCTGCGCGCCGAGCACATCGAGTTCGACGACGAGGCGCGCCGGTTCATCGCCGACTCGCTGGCCCACGACGGCGCGCTCAACATCATCGCGAACAAGCGCCAGGGCGGTGACCACGCCGAGTACTCCGCCAAGGAGGCCGAACAGCGCGGCATGAACCCCGTGCCCGGGGCGGCCGACATCCTGTTCCTCGAGATCGACGTCGTGGACCCGTCGGAGTTCAGCAACGTGCTGCAGGTGCGGGGCGTCGATGTCGACGGCTACCGGATCCTCCGCACCGCCAGCCCGGCGGCGCCGAACGCGATCGCCGCGATCCTGCTGACCCTGCGCGACGTCACCGGCGTCCGGCCCCGCTGCTACTTCGAGTGGTCCGAAGGAAACCCGCTGGGGCACCTGTTCCGCTACCTGCTCCTCGGCCGCGGCGACACCGCGCCGGTCGTCCGGGAGATCATCCGCAGCAGCGAGAAGGACCCCGACCGACGGCCCGGCATCCACGTCGGCGGCTGAGAGGAGATCCCGATGGGTTCGTTCGACGTGCCACTGGACGGCGAACGCGGCCAGCTCGAGGCCTTCCTGGAGGAACACCGCGGCGCCATGGAGGCCGCCCTCGACGGCCTCACCGAGGACCAGGCCCGCCGCCGGCTCGTCCCGTCGGCGACGACGTTGCTGGGACTGCTCAAGCACGTAACGTGGATGCAGCGCGTGTGGTTCGAGGAGTGCGTCGGCGGCAAGTCCCGCGGGGAGCTCGGCCTGGCCGCGAGTCCGGACGAGTCGTTCCGGCTCGCCGACGGCGACACCATCGCTTCGGTCACCGCGGCCCACCGGGAAGCCTGTGCCACGGCCCGGAAGGCGGTCGCGGACCTGTCACTCGACGCCGTCGTGACCGGTCACCGCACCGGACCGCGCACGGTGCGCTGGGTGTACCTGCAGGTGCTGCGGGAGCTGGCCCAGCACGGCGGGCACGCCGACATCCTGCGCGAGCAGATCCTCGCCGGCTGAGACGGCGCTTCGCGACGAGGGCGAGGTACCGTCGGCCGAGCGGTCGTGCCCCCGGGAACTCGCGTAGCTCAGCGGGCCGCGGGCGGCGGTCCCGCACGCCGGACCGGAGCGCGGGCCGGGGCCGGGGCGCGACCCGCCGGCGGACGCGGGCCCCGCGCCTGCTGCCGGACAGGGGGGCGACCGGGATCGCGGGCCGGCGGCTTCGCCTGGGCCTGGCGGACCGGGCGGCGCGCGGGTTCGGGTGGGGGCGGGCCCGGGCGGTTGGCCCACGAGTCGAACAGGAGGATCAGGCCCGCGAAGACCGCGCAGCCCAGTCCCAGCAGGACGTTGACCAGGGAACCGAGGATTCCGGCGACCAGCAGCACCGGCAGCACGGCCATCAGGCAGTACGGGTCGATCCGGCCGAACTTCCGGCGCGACCGCCCTTCGCGCGAGCTCATCGCGCCGCCCCCGGCTTCCTCCTCGACATTCTTGCAGTATGCAGCGTCGCGCCCGGCGGGGCCACCTCCCCGCGCAGGGCCGCCTCGACCTCGGCACCGGTGAGGCGTCGCGGGCCGACGTAGTAGAGCACCGAGCCCGCCGCCAGCTCCGCGTCCCAGGCCGGGTTGACCGCCAGGTCGGTGCCGGTGCGCACGGCCAGCACCGTCGCCCCGTACGTGCGCCCGAGCGCGAGGCGGCAGTGTTCGGCGGGGAGCCGGCCGAGGGACTCCGGCAGCGTGACCGAGAACGTGTCGGCGCCCCCGGCCGTCATCAGCTCGGCGTAGACCTCGGTGATGCCGGGGGACGTCAGCTCCTCGGTCACCATCCGCGGGGTGTGCCACTGGACGCAGCGGATCCGCGGGTCGACGTAGCGGACCAGCTCGGCGCGGTCGAGGTCCCGCAGCGTCACGACGACGTGCGCCGACGGCGTGGCGTGGTCCACCGTGACCGCGACCGCGAGCGCCGCGTTGTCGTCGGCCACGTCGACCAGGACCGCGGCGGCGCGGGCCACGCCCGCCCTGGCCAGCACGTCGGCCGCGGTCGGGTCGCCGCGGACGAACTGCACCGGCCGGTCCGGCATCGGGTGGACGCCGACCTCCTCCCCCGCGCACAGCACCAGCGCGGGCACCCCGTCGGCCAGCAGCTGGGCCACGATCCGCTCGGTCCGCCCGGCGGCGTACCCGATCAGCACCGTGTGGCCGCTCGCGCGCACCGCCTCCGTCCCCTGCATCCGCCGTCCCTTCGCCTGTTCCAGCACCGACGCGAGCTTGGTGAACACCGTCGTCAGGGTCGCGATCCCGCCCACGATCACGTAGGCGCCCACGAGGTGCCCGGCGAACGTTCCGGGCGAGAAGTCGCCGTACCCGACCGTGGTCGCGGTGACGACGAAGTACCACCAGTAGGTGCCGGGCCGGACCAGCTCGCTGCCCGCCGGCTCGGCCAGCGCCATCAGCGGCCAGCTGGTCGCGAACACGACGAGCACCACGGCGGCCGGCAGCAGCCAGCCCCGGCCCGGGTGCAGCACCCAGCGCGCGAACAGCCGCGAAAGGAAGAACGCCACCGGCCCTCCTCACTCAGCGCGACCGCGGTCCCGACACCCGATCACACGGTGCGACCAGGCACAACGGTCTTTACCCGACCGTGACGGCGGACAGAAACGGACAGAATCCCGCCGTTCCCGGGGAAAACCCGACCTTCCGTGGTGCACTGGCTCCGGGTCGGCGACCGATGCGAAGGGGTTACGCGCATGGCAAACGACGTCCGGCGGCGGTTCGGCGCGGCGGTCCTGGTGGTGGCGACGGCGAGCGGGGTGCTCACCGGCCCCGCGACCGCGGCTCCGGCGGCCCGCTCGGCACTCGAGTTCGCGAACCCCGGCAGCCAAGCGCTGTACGGCACCGCCTACGACGCGGCACTCGGCAACCTGCTGCGCACCAACACGATCGGCTACGACCCGAAGTACGACAAGAGCGGCCTGCTCGACCCGGCCGTCGGCTTCGTCCGCGCGGGCGGCGGGTACGCGCAGCCGTGGACGCGCGACGCCTCGGTCAACAGCTGGAACGCGACGAGCCTGCTCGACCCCGCGCTCGCGCGGAACACCCTGTGGGCGGTGGTCGACAAGGACGCCGGCGGCACCCTGCGCGTGCAGCAGGACGACCAGCAGTGGGACCAGGTCGTCTGGGCGACGGCCGCGTGGCACCACTTCCTCGTCACCGGCGACCGCGGGTTCCTCGAAAACGCCTACGCCACCACGAAGAACACGCTCGGCATCCGCGAAACCGCCACCACCGCGGGGTTCAACCGCACCTACGGGCTGTTCACCGGCGCGTCGTTCTTCAACGACGGCATCGCCGGATACCCCGCGCCGCCCGCCGACGCCACCGAATCGGTCAGCACCGGCAGCATGCCGTGGCCCGGCGTCGCGAGCGGGATGTTCTTGAGCACCAACGAGGTCTACTACGCGGCCTACGTCAACGCCGCGAGCATGGCCGGGCAGCTGGGCCGCCCCGCCGCGGAAGCCGCCGCGTACCGCACCAAGGCCACCGCGCTGAAGAACGCGATCAACCGGAACTTCTGGAACCCGAAGACCGGCCTCTACGACTACCAGCTCCTCGCCGACGGCACCCGCGGCGCGTACCAGGAGGGCACCGGGCTGGCGTTCGCGCTGATCTTCGGCGTCGCGAACCCCGCGCAGGCGCGCTCGATCGTCGCCAACGCCCGCGAAATGGCGTGGGGCATGCCCGACACCTACCCGAACTGGGCGCGCTACTCCGACGCGCAGCCGGGCCGGCACAACGCCATCGTCTGGCCGCTCGTCCAGGGCCTGTGGGCGAAAGCGCTCGCCGGGCAGGGCGACCAGAACGGCTTCGCCGCCGAGACCACGCGCCTGGCGAAGCTGGCCGGCGGCAACAGCGGCTTCTGGGAGATCTACCACGGCGGCACCGGGGTCGTCGACGGCGGCTACCAGCGGCTCGGCGACACCGTGAAGTTCCACTGGGGTTCCGAACCCGACCAGACCTGGTCGGCGACCGCTTTCCTCGATATGGTCCACAGTGGACTGTTCGGGCTGCGCTTCACCGCCGGCGGCCTGGCCTTCGCCCCGACCCTGCCCAGCGGCTGGGGTGACGTCACCCTGCGGCACCTGCGCTTCCGCGCCGCGGACCTCACCGTCACCCTGCGCGGCGCCGGGACCGCGATCCGCTCGGTCACCCTCGACGGCAGGCCCGCCTCCGCCGAACTCCCGGCCACGCTCAGCGGCGCGCACACCGTCGAGATCACGTTGACCGGCGCACCCGCGGGCGACCGCGACGGCGACGGCGTCCCCGACGCCCAGGACCGCTGCGCCGACACCGCCGGAACCGTCGCGGGCTGCCCGGATCCGGCGCACCTGGAGGCCGAAGACGCGCACAACACCGGCGGGGTCAAGACGAACGTGAACCACACCGGCTACTCCGGGCGCGCGTTCGTCGACGGGCTCTGGGCCGAGGGCGCGGCGTCGGCGTTCACGATCCACCGCGCCGGCACCGCACCCGCGACCGGCACGCTCGCCGTCCGGTACGCCAACGCCAACGGCGACGCCCGCACCGTGACGCTGTCGGTGGACGGCCGCCCGCTGCGGCAGCTGAGCTTCCCGAAGGTCTCCGACAGCTGGGACGACTGGGGCACGGCGACCTTCGCCGACATCCCGGTCACCGGCCCGGACCCGGTGCTCACCCTGTCCTACGCGGCCGGCGACACCGCCCGGATCAACCTCGACTGGCTCTCCTACCGCTGACCGCGAACACCATCCCGATGTCGGCGGCCTCCTGCACGGGGTCCTGCACCGCCTCGACGGTGAACCCGCGCGAGGTGAAGACGTCCCGGACGGTCTCGCGGTGCTCGCGCCAGCCTTCGACCTCGACGACCGCCTGCCGCACCAGCGGCCAGTGCCGGTCTTCGAGGCCGCGCAGGACGTCGAGCTCGGCACCTTCGACGTCGACCTTGAGCAGGTCGACGCGCTCGATGCCGTGCTCGTCGAGCACCGCCGAGAGCGGCCGGACCCGGACGCGGTGGGTTTCGAGCTCCCGCATGACGCGCAGCTTGCGGCCGACGACACCGCGCAGGACGGGGGCGGGGATGCGGCGCAGCCCGCCGCCGAGCCCGCCCCGCCGGATCATTTCGACGACGCTGGCGGTGACCCGGCGGCGCTCGACCTCGATGTTGCCCGCGTCGCGCAGCGACGACGAAAAGATGGTGGCGGCCGGGAAGTAGCTGAAGTCGAGCTCGGCTTCGACGGCGGCGAGACCGTAGGGCAACGCGGTCAGCCGGTCCGCGAAGAACTCGCTGGCGTTGCGCTCCAGGGTCGCGAACAGCGGCGGGAGCGGTTCGAAGGCGAAGATCCGCGCGTCCCCGCCGAGGCGTTCGAAGACGGCGGCGGAGAAGACGCCGACGTTGGCGCCGACGTCGAGCACGGTCGCGCCGGGGGAAAGGCCGACGCCGTTGGCGAAGTAGGCGCCCACCTCCTCGCGCAGGAAGGCCACCTCCCACGCGTTGATGCTGTGGAGGTCGATCGCGTCCATGGGCACGGCGAAGGAATATCAGCATCGGCCGCGGCGGTCCACCCCCGGAAGGCGCTTTCCGGGGTCCGCATGGACGGCCGGGGATCCGGGTAACCGCCGATCATGACCGAAGCCGAGCACCAGCCCATCAGCCCCGACGTCCCGCGCCCGCCGGGCACCCCGGACGTCGACCTCGACATCGAAATCCCCCCGGCCGAGCGCGAGAAGCCGGAAGGACAGGACGTCGACGAGGACGCGGGCGAGGTCGAACCGCCCTCGTGAGCTAGCCGGCCGGCCAGGGGCGGGCCGCGGTCAGCAGGCCGATCATGCCCGCGACCAGGCGCAGCTGCTCCACGGTCCGGATGTCGGCCTCGACCAGCCGCGGCGAGCAGACCAGGATCGCGAGAGCCTGCGCCCGCGAGAGAGCGACGTTGAGCCGGTTGCGGGACAACAGGAAGTCGAGCCCGCGGGGCAGGTCGACCGCCGACGACGACGTCATCGTCGTGATCACCACCGGCGCTTCCTGCCCCTGGAACCGGTCGACCGTGCCCACCCGCACCCCGGAGAACCCGGCTTCCTCCAGCGCACGGGTCACCGTGCGCGCCTGCAGGTTGTAGGGCGCGACCACGACGATGTCGGCGTCGCCGAGGGGCCGGGTCGTGCCGTGGTCGGTCCACGCGCGGCCGTGCAGGTCCGCGACGATCGCGGTGACGACCGCGGCTTCCTCGACCGACCGGGTCGTGTTGCCGGTGTGGTCGGTCTCGGCCACATACAACCCCGCCTCGACGCCCTCGAGCGACCGGTCGGCCGCCGTCGGGTGGGCGTGGAGGCGGCCCGCGTAGGACAGGTCCGACACCGGCGCGCACACGGCCGGGTGCATCCGCCGCGTCTCGTCGAGGAAGTAGCCCAGCTCGGGCGGCATGATGTCCGCCTCGCCGATGAGGTGGCCCAGCGCCGAGGCCTCCGCGCCCGCCGGGTGCGTGCCCTGCACCACCTGCGGCAGCTGCTGCGGATCGCCCAGCAGCAGGACGTTCCTGGCGCACACGGACACCGCGAGCGCGTCGGCGAGGGCGAACTGGCCCGCCTCGTCGATGATCAGGTAGTCGAACGGTTCTTCGCGGATCGCGGCGTTGGCGAAGGTCCACGCCGTCCCGCCGACCAGGTGGCCGGTGTCGTGCTCCTCGCGCCACTTGACCAGCGCCGGGTTGCTCTTCGGCTGGTCCCACGGCGCCGCCGGGTCCGGCGTCCGCTTCGCGCGCTTGGCGCACGGCAGGTCCGGCGCGCTCTTCTTCGCCGCGCTCAGCACGTTTTCCACGGCCTTGTGGCTGTTCGAGGTGACCGCGACGGTCCGGCCGGCCCGCACGAGCCGGGCGATCAGCCGGCCGGCGAGGTAGGTCTTGCCCGCACCCGGCGGCCCCTGGACGGCGAGCGTCGAGCCGTCCAGCTCTTCGGCGGCCTCGATCACCGTGGCGACCAGGTCGTGCCCCGGCGCGGGCAGCGCCTCGCCGAAGCGCAGGCGGGGAGGGGTCCGGCGGAGCAGGTCGATCCCGGGGTGCCGCGGCAGCGCCGGGAGCGCCTCGACGGTCAGGCGGGCCAGCTCGGCGACGGCTTCGTCCTTCGGCGAGGGCCGCACCGGGCTGCCGGGCAGGACCGCGGTCGGCCGGTCGTTCGTGGTGGCGTCCGGCGGGCTGCTCTCCTCCACCGTCAGCTCGACCGCCGACGCCGCGACGACCTTCGCGTCGCGGGCGGTATCGCCGTAGCGCAGCCGCACCTCGTCACCGGGCGCGAACGGGTGCGGCCGGTCGGGGTCGCACGCGAGCTGCAGCGTCCGCTTCGCCGTGCGCACCCGCCCGGCCGGGGGCACCCACTCCCCCGCTTCCAGCGCCACCGGGACGGCGCAGGCGGTGTCGACTTCGAGGTCGCCGAGCGGCGCGGCCAGCTGGCGGAAGTACTCCCACCAGGCCGGGTTGGTCTCGCGGCGGTGGTAGCCGACCGACGCCGCCAGCAGCGCGCGGGCGCGGTCGTCCGCGGTGAAGCCGGCGGGGTCGTCCGGCAGCCCGTCGAGCAGCGGGTCGACCAGCGCGGCCAGCGCCGCGGCCCGTTCGGCACGCCGCTCGGCGGCGACGTCTTCCTCGGCCGCGCGCAGCAAAGCGTCCTCGGCGGACTCCTCGGCCGGTTCGGGCGTGTCGATCCCGGCTTCGGCGCGGACGCGGTGCAGGAAACCGAACAGCCGCAGGGCGGAGACGCAGTCGTCCTCGGTGTCCTCGGCGATCCGGCGCAGCACCTCTTCCGCGCGTTCCGGCTCGCCGGACCGGTCGAACGCCAGGTACTCCTCGTACTCGTCGACGTCGGACACGGCGGTCTTGCCGCGGGCGCCGGGCTGGTAGAGCGGCTCGAGGTGGCGGATCGAGTACGACCGCTGCGACACGCGCAGCGCCTTGCGCACGACGGCGTGCAGGTCCACGACCGCGCCGCTGCGCAGCAGGTGGTCGACGGTCTCCTCGCGGGTGCCGTGCACGGCCGCGAGCCGCTTGATCGCGGTCACCTCGTAGGGCGCGTAGTGGTAGACGTGCGAACCGGGGTGCTCGGCGACGCGCGCGGCGGCGAAGTCGACGAACTCCTCGAAGGCCTGCTTCTCCTGGGCCCGGCTGTGCGCCCAGAACGCCGTGAACTGCCGCTCGTCCGCCTCGGTGACCGCGCCGAAGAGGTACTCCAGCCCTTCGCCGGCGAGGGCGTGCGGGTCACCGGCGAGGTCGGCGAAGACGTCGCCGGGCGCGGGTGCCGGCAGGGCGGCCAGCGCGTCGGGGTCGACGACCTCGTAGGCGATTTCGCCGGTGGTGTCCTGCCGGACCTGGAGCGCGGCCTGGGCACGCAGGGCCTCGAACGCCGTCACGGACAGGTCCCGCGGCCGGTCACCCGGCCCGGCGGCGGCGAGCGCGTCGATCGAGCCCAGGCCGGCGGCGGTCAGCTTGCGCCGCTGGTCACCGCGCATCCCGGCGACGAGCGAGAGGTCCCGGTCGGCCTCCCGGGCCGACGAGCAGTGCCGGGCGAACGCGCAGCCGGCGCAGGCCGGGCGTTCGTCAGCCCACACGGGGACGGGCACCCGCGGGGCGCGATCGCGCAGGCGGGCCCGCAGCCGGGCGACGAGGGGCCGGAAGTCTTCGACGCGCAGCGTGCGGGTGGTGCCGTCGCTCAGCCCGAGGTGCAGGAGCGGCCCGGCGGCCTCGCCGAGGGCGTCGGCACAGGCGGTGAGCCGCACGACGGCGCCGGGCGTCGGGTGCCGGACCGGCTGGGCGTCGAAGACCTCGTAGCGGCCTTCGGCGTTCTTGACGAGAGCGTCGACCTGGCCCGTGAAGTCGCCGTCCCGGAGGACAGCCCGGGGAATCTCGGGCGCCCCGGCCCGGATGGCCGCTTCGGTCGCTTCGGCTTCCGCGGCCTCGGGACGCCGGCCGGGCACCGCGGTGTCGGCGGGGCGCGGCGCACCCGGCAGCCCGGCGGCCCAGGCCTGGTGGAGGAGGCTGCGGTGCTCACATTCGAGCAGGTCGGCAAGATCGGCTGGGGTGACCATCGCGGGGAAGTCTGACACGACGGCCGGGTGAGGCTGCCCGACACGCCCCGCGGCCGGTCTTGAATGAGTCGTTCAGGACCTCGGAAGACCTGGACGACTCATTCAGGACGGCTGCGGAGTGGGTCGGCGAGGCGGTCATCGGGTTGGGTTCGGCGGCGGAGTGGGTCGGCGGGGCTGGTCAACGGGGTGGCTTGGCGGCGCGGGGCGGCGACCCGGCCAACCGGGTGAGCCGGCGGGGCGACCTCAGCCTGGGCCAGCGACCCGGATCGGCAGCGCGGGCCGCCAGCGCCGCCGGGCCGCCGGGCCGAGCCAGCGGGGCAAGCATCAACCCGGGCCAGCGACCAGGTCAGCAACGCGAGCCAACGCCGCCGCGCCAGCGGGGCAGGCATCAGCCCGGGCCAGCCACCAGGTCAGCAACGCGAGCCAACGCCGCCG